>DASUQN010000214.1:0-2604 GCA_036280515.1 Intrasporangium sp.
TGTCGGCGACGGCGGCTTCCGCCTGCTTCTGGGCATCCTTGACGGCCTTGCTGAGCTTCTTCTGGTTGAGAGCCATCTCAGTTCTCCTTCTGGGTAGCCTTGCGCTTCCCATGGGTCTTGGGTTCCGTCCCGTCCCGGCGCGACTTCGGGCCGACGAACGACTCGTAGATCTCGACGAGCACCGCGCGCTGCCGGTCGGTGAGGACCGAGTCGGCGGCGATGGCTTCGAGGACGCCCGGGGCGGTGGCCGGGTTCCCGTTGGTGAGAACCCGCTCGTCGAGAATTCCCGCCCGGACGTAGAGCGACTCCGCGGACACCTCGAGCCCCTTGGCGATCTGCTGCAGGATCTCGGCGCTCGGCTTCTTCAGGCCCCGTTCGATCTGCGACAGGTAGGGATTCGAGATTCCGGCGATCTCGGCGAGCTGCCGCAGGGACAGCTGGGCGTTCTCGCGCTGCTCACGCAAGTAGGCGCCGAGATCAGGAAGCTTGCTCACACCTCCATTATGCTAACTTTAGCAAGCAGAATGCAAACTCTAGGCAGCGTGACTCCGGCCACAAGCAGTGCAGGAGGGCCGCCCATCCCTCGTCGCTTACCCGACGAGGGGCCGGCCAAACCGGCTGAACGCGGGATGCATCCCGCGCCGCGGTCGCCAACCCGCGGAGGCGGACCAGGCGCGCGGAGGCCGGCAAGGCGCACGGCATCCGGCAGTCCGACCTCCGATCCCAGCCACGCGCCATCGGCGCGGCGTGGACGCGAGCGAGCCCAGCGGCATACGGCATGGGGTGCGTCAGCGAGCGCGACGCTCCTTGACCGCGAGCAGCTGGCGCGCCTCCCCGGTCGACATCGGTGGACGCTGCAGGAGCGTGGCGAGCTCCGCAGCGCGAGCGACGAGCTCCTTGTTGTGCGTGACCGGTTGACCCTTGGCGAAGACGAGGTTGTCCTCCATCCCGACGCGCAGATGTCCGCCGGCCGAGAGCGCGGCTGCGGCGACCGGCAGGTGGGTGCGGCCGATCCCGGTCGCCGACCATGACGTCACCTCGGGAGGCAGCAGCTCCAGCGCGGCCAGCAGGGTCTGCGGGGTGCCGGGCATGGCCCCCGGGACGCCCATGACGAAGTCGACGTGCACCTGGCCGCCAAAAGGTAGCCCGCACTCGTCGATGAGCCGGCGCAACGCGTGGACGTGCCCGAGCTCGAAGAGCTCGAACTCCGGCACGACCTCGCGTTCCTGCGCCTGGCGGTAGAGGTCGACCATGAAGCCCCACGGGTTGAGGAAGACGTCGTCACCGAAGTTCGTCGTGCCGCAGGTGAGGGAGCACGAGTCCGGGGCGGCGTCGAGGACGGTGAGGCGCTGCTCGAGCGGGTCGGTGACCGCCCCTCCCGTCGAGAGCTGGACGACGAGGTCAGTGGCCTCCCGAACCGCGACGACCGCCTCCTTGAGGAGGACCGGGTCGAGCGTCGGCCGGTGATCGGAGTCGCGGACGTGGATGTGGATCAGCGCCGCTCCTGCCGCCTCGCACGCGACGGCTGTCTCGACCAGCTCCTCCGGCGTGGTGGGGAGGGTCGGGACATCGGCCTTGGCAGTCTCGGCCCCGGTCGGGGCGACGGTGATCAGGGTGCGCGCGGCGCTGCGTGCGGGAGCGGTCGTCATGGCGCCATCCTGCCAGCGCCCCGTCCTCCGAGTAGATACCACCTCGGCAACCCCGGGGTTGCCGACCTGGCTTCTACTCGGAGGCGCAACAGTCAGGGAGAGACGATGACGGTCTGGGCCGCACTCGCGCCCTCGACGTCCAGCACCAGCTCGGGGTCGGTGTTGCGCTTGACGACCGCGAGCGCGATCGGCCCGTCGGTGTGGTGCCGGGCGATCGACGTCACGTGGCCGACGACGCGCTCCCCCGCGCGAACCTCGGAACCCGCGGACGGCAGGGCGTGACCGGAGCCGTCGACGTGGAGGAAGACGAGGCGCCGCGGCGGGCGGCCGAGGTTGTGGACGCGGGCGACGGTCTCCTGGCCGCGATAGCAGCCCTTGTGCAGGTGCACCGCGGTGCGCAGCCAGTCGACCTCGTGGACGATCGTGCGGTGGTCGGTCTCCGCGCCGAGCCGAGGTCGCCAGGCGGCGATCCGGAGCGCCTCGGCGGCCCAGAGGCCGGCCAGGGGGCGGTCACCGACGGCCTCCTCGAGGGATGCGCGCGGGACGATGACCTCGCGCCACGACCATGTCGTGCCGGGGTGGTCCTCGACCGGACCGTACGCCGTCGTGTCCCCGACCAGGTCCGGCCACGGGTCACGCCACGCGAGCGGCTCGCCCGGAGCGGACTCGGCTCCGTGGGGCTCGCCGAGGACGCCCCAGTCGGCGGTCACGTCGGCGACCTCGACGCGCAGCATGAAGCGCATCCGGTCGAGCCACTCACGCAGCGCATCGCCGGCGCCCGGCTCCGTCGTGATCCACGTGGTCTCGCCGTCGTCGACGACGTGGAGCGAGTGCTCGACGTGCCCCTTCGGCGTGAGGATGAGGGCCTCGCGCGATTCCCGCACCCCCAGGTCGACCAGGTGCTGCGTCGTCAGCGAATGCAGCCACGACAGGCGGTCGGGGCCGGTGACCGTGA
>DASUQN010000215.1:0-4948 GCA_036280515.1 Intrasporangium sp.
ACGACTGGTCCCAAACGATGCGGGCCTGGCTTGGCATGATTGAGACGCTATCGCGTCACCGTCGGGCGCGGACTGTGGAGAAGGGAATCCCATGGCGCGCAACAAGCTCTTCGAGGACGACGTGCTCGTGATCGGGCTGGGGCGCTTCGGCTCGGCCGTCGCCCTGGAGCTGACCAAGCTCGGCCACCGCGTCATCGCGGTCGAGCGGGACAACGCCCTGGCCGAGACGTACGTCAACAAGTTCGCCAAGGTGGTTCACGCTGACATGGCCCAGGCGAACGCGATCGACATGATCCGGACTGCCGAGCCGAAGATCGCCGTCGTCGGCATCGGATCTTCCATCGAGTCCTCGGTCCTCGCGTCCGCCAATCTCGTCGACGCAGGCGTCCCGTCCATCTGGGCCAAGGCGCTCTCGCCGGAGCACAAGAGGATCCTCGACCGCATCGGCGTGCACCACGTCATCTCGCCGGAGACGGATGCCGGCCGCCGGGTGGCGCACCTCGTCAACGGCCGGTTGCTCGACTACATCGAGTTCGACGACGGCTTCGCCATCGTCAAGATCAACCCACCGCAGGAGACGATCGGGTTCACCCTCGAGCAGAGCCAGATCCGCCGCAAGTACGGCGTCACCGTGGTCGGGGTCAAGGCGCCCGGAGAGGACTTCACCTATGCCGTGCCGCAGACCAAGGTCTCGGCACACCACACGCTCATCGTCAGCGGACCGACGGAGCTCATCGAGCGCTTCGCGGCGAGGCCCTGACCCGATCTCAGCTCGCTCCGAGCATCCCCCGGTCGTCGCCGAGCGGGAGGACCATGGCGATCTCCTCCTCGCCGTCCTCTTCGGATCTGACCCCCATCGGGCGCCGCTGGTCCGTCGGCCGGAACCCCATGCCACTCGCGAAGGCGACCGCGCGGCCGTTCTCGGTGCCGACCCAGTAGTAGAGCAGGCGCTGGCCGCGCCGCCTGGCCAGGGCCGCGCCGTTCTTGACCAGCCGAGTTGCGACACCGGAGCCACGCAGCTCGGGCTTGACCCAGAGGCCGAAGAGCTCACCCGATCGGCCCTCCTCGTCGGATGGTGCGGTGCCGACGCTCACGACTCCCACGGCTACGCCGTCGCGCTCGGCGACGAGACGGGCCGATCGCTGCATCCGTGCGCGCCAATGGGCCTCGTCGAAGGCCTCCTCCTCGTCAGCGCTGGCGACAAAGGCCTCGGGGGACTCATTCAGAGCCTCGAGCCGAACCGCCCGATATTCCTTCCACTCATCCTCGCCCAGATGGCGCACGGTGATCTCGCTCATGGCACCACCTTGGCATGCGGCCCGTTCGCCTGCACCCGAGGGTGGGTGAACTCCTCGTGACCCGGCCGCCCGGGCGCCGCCCTCAGAGGGGGTGCACCATCTCGAGCTCGTGGACGTCCTCGCGGCGAGGATGCGCCGTGGTGGCACCGGTTCGCACGAAGCCACAGCGCTCGTAGAGGGCGATCGCAGGGCCGTTGTGGCTGCTCACCTCGAGGACGACCTCGGCCTTCCCGAGCTGGCGAGCCTCTTCGAGGACAGCCCGGATCAAGGCCTCACCGACGCCACGCCCCCGCGCGCGTGGCGCCACGTAGAGGCCGAAGAGCGTGGCGGTCCGGGCCCGCTCAGGCTCCCAGTGCGATCCCAGCCCGGCACTGCCGACGAGACCGTCCTCATCTCGAGCCTGGACGAGCCAGGCGCCCTCGATGCGCTCGCGCCAGTCCGCCTCGTCGTAGACGGCCTCGTCGGCGTAGGTGTACCAGAACGCGTCGGGCGCGTCCTGGAGCATCTCCAGGCGGACGTCGCGGTGACTCTCCCAGTCGTCCGGGTGCACGACGTGCAGGTGCATGTGGCGAGGATACCCAGCGCGACCTCCTGGGGTGGCGTAGGTCACAATCCACCACTAGGTTCGGGTCCGTGTCGGCCCGACCGGCCGACATGCAGCCACACCAGCCTCCCGATTGGAGCAGCCAGTGAAACGCAGCTTGTTCAGACCGCTCGCGACCGCCAGCGCGGTTGCCCTCGGTCTCTCGATCGTCGGCACCGCAGGCTTCGCAGCGGCAGCGGCTGACGGGCCGGAGCAGACCTACCTCGTCCTCGCCCCCGGCGCAGCCACGGCCCAGGCCAAGGCCCGCGTCGCCGCCGCCGGTGGCTCGGTCGCGGCGGACTACGGCCAGATCGGCGTCATCGTCGCGCGCTCCGCCAATCCCGACTTCCTCGCTGACGTCGCTGGCCCGGGCGTGCAGTCAGCAGCCTCGACCGCTGGACTTGGCACTCTCCTCGACGAGGACGAAACCCTCGCGACGGTCGACTCTGCCTCGGTCACGGCCGACGGTGCGACGGGCGAGCCCCTGTACAACCTGCAGTGGGACATGCCCCAGATCAACGTCGCCGAGGCCCATGGGGTGACGACCGGCGGCGGTGTCGTCGTCGGCGTCCTCGACAGCGGCATCTCGAGCAGCCACCCCGACCTCGCGACGCAGATCGCGAAGGACAAGAGCGTCTCGTGCATCGGCGGGGTGCAGGACACGACAGAGGCGGCCTGGAACCCGACGACCTCGGACCACGGCACCCATGTGGCCGGCACCATCGCCGCGGCGGTCAACGGCGTCGGCGTCACGGGGGTCGCGCCCGGCGCGAAGGTTGCGTCAGTGAAGGTCGTCAACGACGACGGCTTCATCTACCCGGAGGCTGCCCTCTGCGGCTTCATGTGGGCTGCCGAGCAGGGCATGGACGTCACCAACAACAGCTACTTCATCGACCCGTGGGAGTTCAACTGCCGTAACGACGTGCGGCAGCGCCCGGTCTGGCAGGCAGTCCAGCGCGCGATCCGCTACTCGAACAGCAAGGGCGTGCTCAACGTCGCGTCCGCCGGCAACTCCAACGTCGACCTGCAGCACAAGTTCATCGACGCCAGCAGCCCCAACGACGGCAGCTTCCCCGTCGAGGAGCGCACGATCACCGGCGCCTGCGTGGATCTTCCGGCTGAGGCACCGGGCGTGGTGACCGTCTCGGCGACGGGCCCGACCGAGCAGAAGTCCAACTACACGTCCTACGGCCTGGGCGTCGTCGACGTCGCCGCCCCGGGCGGCGACAGCCGGTTCCGCACGCAAGGCGCCCTCCCGACCACTGCGGATCAGATCCTGTCGACGACCTTCAACACCGTCACCCGGACCAATGGCTGGGGCTACAAGCAGGGCACCTCGATGGCCAGCCCGCACGCCGCCGGCGTCGCGGCCCTGGCCCTTTCGGCGAACCAGGCGCTCAGCCCGGGCGCTCTCGCCGCTGTCCTCGAGCGGACGGCCGAGCCGCTCGCCTGCCCGGACGGTGTGTACAACCCGGCGCCGAACCACCCCAACGGCGTCGACTACTCCGCCACCTGCTCCGGCGGCGAGCGCAACGGCTTCTACGGCGCCGGCGAGGTGGACGCCTTCGCCGCCGTCCAGTAGCCGGTCGGTAGCCGTGCAGTAGGCGAACAGGCCACCGCAGCACCACGTCGAGTGTGCAGAACCCGCCCGGAACGGCGGGAACTGCACACTCGACGTCGTTGCGGACTCAGACCTGGCCGGAGGCCAGCTGCTTCGACCGCGCTGCCGCGGCCTCCATGGCGTTGACGAAGGCCGCCCTGACCTTGTGGTCGTCGAGCTGGCGCAGCGCGGCGACCGTCGTGCCGCCCGGCGAGCTCACCTGCTCGCGCAGCACCGTAGGGTGCTCGTGGGTCTCCTTGAGCATCGTCGCGGCCCCGTAGAGCGTCTGCACGACGAGCTCGGTGGCCGTGGCCCGGGGCAGCCCGAGGACGACTCCGGCCTCGATCATCGCCTCGACGACGTAGAAGATGTACGCAGGCCCGCTGCCCGAGATCGCGGTGACCGCGTCGAGGTGCTTCTCGTCGAGTCGGACGACCTTGCCGCACGACGACAGCAGTGCCTCGGCCTCATTGAGGTGCTCCTCGGTGCAGTGCCGTCCCGGCGAGACACCGGCCATGCCCTCGTCGACGAGGGCGGGCGTGTTGGGCATGACGCGGACGACCGACGAACCCTCGGGCAGGCGCGCCTCGAGGAACTCGGTCGTGATCCCGGCCGCGAGCGAGACGACGGTGTTGCCCTCGCGGACGTGGTCGCGGATCTCGTCGAGCAGGGCCTCCATGTCCTGGGGCTTGACGACGAGGACGAGCGTGTCCGCCAGCTCGGCGGCCTCGGGGTTCGACAGCGCGCGCACGTCGTACTTCTCGGCGAGCTGGGCGGCACGGTCCGGGTTGCGCTCGGTGATGACGAGGTCGGCCCTGTCACGACCCGCGCGAAGGAGTCCGGACAGCAGCGTCTCGCCCATCACACCGGCGCCGAAGATCGCAGTGGTTGCCATCATCAGCCTCGCGTCGCCAGGCCGCGCAGGAAGAACATGACGTTCGCAGGCTTCTCGGCCATGCGCCTCATGAGATAGCCGTACCAGTCATCGCCGTAGGGGATGTAGACGCGCATCTGGTCACCTCGGTCGGAGATCCTCTTCTGCTCATCGGGGCGAATGCCGTAGAGCATCTGGTACTCGAAGGACGTGGCGGCCCGTCCCGCCTTGGCCGCGAGCGCGCCCGCGATCTCGATGAGTCGCGGGTCGTGCGTGGCGACCATCGGGTAGCCGTCTCCTTGCATGAGGACCTTGAGGCACCGCACGTAGGACGTGTCGACGTCGCTGCGTGACTGGAAGGCCACCGACTCGGGCTCCTTGTAGGCCCCCTTGCAGAGCCGCACCCGGGAGCCCGTGCCGGCGAGGTCGCGGCAGTCCGCCTCGGTCCGATGCAGGTAGGACTGGAGGACCGCCCCGACGGTGGGGAAGTCGGCCCGCAGCTCGCGCAGCGCCTCGAGCGTCAGGTCCGTCGTCGTGTGGTCCTCCATGTCGAGCGTGACGGTCGTCCCTGCAAGGTCCGCCAGGGTGCAGAT
>DASUQN010000216.1:0-3540 GCA_036280515.1 Intrasporangium sp.
TGGCAACGTCGCGGTCGCGGGTCTGCACAGCGGGCCGGCCGCCGACGTGGAGTACCCCGAGGAGCGGCTCCGCGCCGAGTCAGGCGCTGCCGCAGGCATCGAGTGGATCGGTGACGGCTCCGTCGTCGAACGGCTCTGGACCCGTCCCTCGCTCAGCATCACCGGCCTCGACGCACCCAAGGTCGACGGGGCCAGCAACACTCTCGTGCCCACCGCCCGGGCCAAGATCTCGATGCGGATCGCGCCCGGCGACACCACCGAGAACGGCATCGCCTGCCTGCGCCGTCACCTCGAGGAGCGGGTCCCGTGGGGCGCCAGCCTGACGTTCACGGTCGTCGACACCGGCGAGGCCACCCAGATCGACGCCACCGGACCGGCGTACGACGCCGCGCGGGCGGCCTTCACCGAGGCCTGGGACGGAACCGAGCCGGTCGACATGGGAGTCGGCGGCTCGATCCCGTTCATCGCCGAGTTCCTCGAGGCCTTCCCGCAGGCGAGCGTCCTCGTCACCGGTGTCGAGGACCCGGACACCCGGGCCCACGGGGCCAACGAAGGACTGCACCTCGCCGAGTTCGAGCGGGTGGTCCTGGCCGAGACACTCCTGCTCCGCAACCTCGGCCAGGCCTGATTCCGATAGTCCGCCACGAAAGTCACCGCTGATCGGCCAGATCCGGAGCTTTTCGTATCGGACTATCCGGGTTGGGGCAGGCGCGCGGCGCAGATCGAGCGGAAGGCGTCGATGAGCAGGTCGAGGTCCTCCTCCGTCGCCACCAGCGGGGGCGCGAGGCGGACGGTCTGGCCGTGCGCCTCCTTGGCAAGGATTCCGTGCTCGAGGAGCTGCTCGCAGAAGTGCCGACCGGTGGTGAGCTCGTCGCTGATGTCGACCCCTGCCCACAGGCCGCGGGAGCGGACGGCATCGACGCCCTCGCCCACCAGCTCCTCCAGTCCCTTCGCCAGGTGAGCACCCAGACGCGTGGCCCGCTCCTGGAACTCGCCGGTCATCAGCATCGAGACCACCTCCCGGCCGATCGCCGCGGCCAGCGGGTTGCCCCCGAACGTCGAGCCGTGGGTCCCCGGCGTGATCACCTGCAGCACGTCACCGTCCGCGGCGATCGCGGAGACGGGGTAGAGCCCCCCGCCCAGCGCCTTGCCCAGGATGTAGACGTCAGGCACGACGTCCTCGTGGTCGCAGGCGAACGTGCGGCCGGTGCGCGCGAGGCCGGACTGGATCTCGTCGGCAACCATCAGGACCTGCTCCCGGTTGCAGAGCGCCCGGACCTCGTGCAGGTAACCCTCCGGCGGGATGATCACGCCGCTCTCGCCCTGGATCGGCTCGAGCAGCACCGCGACCGTGGTCTCGTCGATGGCGGCCTCGAGGGCCTCGAAGTCACCGAAGGGCACCAGCCGGAAGCCCGGCGTGTACGGCGCGTAGAAGGCCGTGGCCGCCGAATCCGTGGAGAAGGACACGATCGTGGTGGTCCGACCGTGGAAGTTCCCCTCCATCGCGACGATGGTGGCCTGGTTCTCCGGGACGCCCTTCACGAGGTAGCCCCACTTGCGGCTCACCTTGATGGCCGTCTCCACGGCCTCGGCGCCGGAGTTCATCGGCAGGACCATCTCCTTGCCGGTGAGCCCGGCAAGGTCGTGGGCGAACGGCCCGAGCTGGTCGTTGTAGAACGCCCGGCTGGTCAGGGTGAGCCGGGACATCTGCTCCTGGGCGCGGGCCAGCAGCCCGGGGTGCCCATGTCCGAAGTTGAGGGCGGAGTAGCCGGCGAGGCAGTCCAGGTAGCGACGGCCGTCCACGTCGGTCACCCAGGCGCCGTCGCCGGTGGCGAGCACGACGCGCAGCGGGTGGTAGTTGTGCGCGGCGAAGTCCTCGGTGAGCGCGATGTGCCGGAGGGTCTCTCCCTCGAGGCCGGCCGGGGTGGTGATGTCGTGGGGGGTCGTCATGCGGCTCAAACTCTCATCGAAGTCCAGGATTCACAAACACTCGCCACCGTGACGACCAGACCGGACGGATGCGACGGCGACGACGGACGTCAGTGCGGAGCGGCCGGCAGCTCGACCGTGAACGTGCTGCCCTTGCCGAGCTCGGAGTCGACGTGGATCCTGCCGTCGTGCCGGCGCACGATCCGCTGCACGATCGCGAGGCCGAGTCCGGTGCCCGGCTGGGAGTAGGCCTCGGGGTTGGCGGACCGGAAGAACTCGGCGAACAGATGGTCCTGGTCAGCGGCGGAGATGCCGATGCCCTCGTCGGCGACGGCGAACATCACCCGATCACCCATCCGGTCCAGCGTGACGGTGATGGAGCGTCCGGGCGGGGTGTACTTGACGGCGTTGCTGATCAGGTTGGCGCAGATCCGGTCCAGCTCGTCGTGGTCACCCAGGGCGAGCAGCGGCCCGTCGGGGGCGACCACGCGGATCACCAGCTCCTTGTTGCGGGCGGAGACCGCGTTGACGTCGAGCACGTCGTCGAGGACGGCCCGCAGGTCCACCGGCACGGCCACCACCGGTGTGGTGGGGTCGTCGACCCGGGAGAGCAGGAGCAGGTCGTTGATGACGCGGCTCAGGCGTCCCGAGGCACGATCCATGGCGGCGATGGAACTGAGGGCGAGCGGGTCGAGCTCCGGGACCTGTTCGAGCATCTCGAGGTGCCCGACGATGGAGGTGAGGGGGTTCTTCAGCTCGTGGGAGACCGTCGCGATCAGCTGGCTCTTGTAGATGTCGAGAGCGCGCAACTCCTGGACGAGCTCGTGTTCGCGCTCGAAGGTGCGGGCGTTGAGGATGGCCCGGCCGAGGTCGTGCCCCAGGTCGAGGGCCGCGGACATCTCCACCTCGGTCCAGTCGGGCAGACCGGCATCGCGGGTCAGCACCATGTTGCCGAGGCACTCGGTACCGGCGCCGAGCGGCGCGAAGAGGGCCGAGGAGACGCCGATGCCGCCGAGGAAATCGAGGACGATGTCGCGTTCGTCGCTGTCCAGCTCCGAGGACGCGGGACGGTCAGCCGCCACGATCTGGGCCTTCTGGCTGGACCAGCAGCGGTGGGCGGCACGCTCGGCCAGCTGCATCAGCTCCGGCGGCATGGTCAGCTGAGAGCCGTCGCCGGCGTAGAGGATGCCGTCGCCGCCCATCTCGTCGAAGGTCTCGATCCACATCCCGGTGGCGCCGAAGCCCTGGACGAGCGCCGGCTGGACGGCCGCGAGCAGCTTGTCGAGGGAGAGCTGGGCGCTCGCCCCGCGCACGATGGTCCGGGCGGCCGTGGCCAGACGCATCTGCTCGGCGAGGCGCTCGCGCTCGAGCGCCGTGACGACCGCGCGACCGGCCTGGGCGGCGTACTTCTCCAGCATCCGGCGCTGCTCGGGCCCGGGCCGCCGTCCGTCGATCGGGAGGTCGATGGCCATGGTGCCCAGCAGCTCGCCGTCGGAGGCGTAGAGCGGCGCGATCAGCAGGTCCAGCGGGTGCCAGGCGTCGGGGATGTCGAGGGGTTCGATGTCGGGGACCCAGCCGGTGGCCAGGACCTCGTCGTTGAGCCGCTCATGC
>DASUQN010000217.1:0-5666 GCA_036280515.1 Intrasporangium sp.
CAGAGCACGAGTGCTACGACGTGTGCAACACCGCCTGGGGCCAGTACATCCTCGGCAGCCTGAGGACGCTGATCCGGGCAGGCGCCGGCCGACCGGACTTCTTCAGCAACCAGGAGTCGCTCGAGGCGGCCCTCGCCGGCACCGTCGAGGCGCCCAAGGTGTCCTGAGTCGGTCAGATCGACTCGACGGATGCGGTGAGCGGTCCGCCTGCATCGCCGGTGTTGACCGTGCCCTCCGGTTCGATGAGCACTAGGTGGACCTCCTCCTCCGCCACCGGGCAGTGCTCGACTCCGCGTGGCACGACGAACAGCTGTCCGGGGTCGAGGACGATGTCCCTGTCCCGCAGACGGATCGTCAGCCGGCCGGAGATGACGAGGAACAGCTCGTCCGTGTCCTCATGGGTGTGCCAGACGAACTCACCCTTGACCTTCACGACCTTGATCTCGTAGTCGTTCAGGCGGGCGACGGCCTTGGGCGACCAGTGCTCCGAGAAGAGCGACAGCTTCTGCGCGAGGTCAACGCGGTCCAGGTCCATGCCCCGAGCATCCCACTGGGCCCGGCGCGACCACGATTCCTTTCTCGGTGGTCGTCAGCGGCGGGTGCCCCAGTTCCACTGCGGCGTCGTCAGCAGGCCCTGACCCTCCACGAACGTCTCGCCGATGTCCTTGACGAGGGTGACCCGCCGTGCCGGAGAACCCAGCCCCACCTCGGCATCCTCGTCTGCGGTGACGTCGAGCTCCCGGATCAGCGCCTCCGAGTGGGACACGACCATGACCTGGCTCCGCTCGGCGGCCGCCCGGATCAGGCGCGCGAGTGGCGGCAGGAGGTCCGGATGCAGGGAGGTCTCCGGCTCGTTGAGGACCATGAGCGGCGGCGGGTCGACGGTGAGGAGCGCCGCGACGAGGCACAGGTAGCGCAGCGTCCCGTCGGACAGCTCGGCAGCCGAGAGGGGGCGCAACATGCCCGGCTGGTGCAGGTGCACGTCGAACCGTCCGTCTGTGACAGGCACGTCGAGGATGGCCCCGTCGAAGGCATCGGCGATCGCCCCGTCCAACGCCGACCGTCCGTCCTCCCGGATGGTCTGCAGGGCGGCAGCCAGGTCGGAGCCGTCGTCCGCGAGGACCGGCGTCCGCGTCCCCACGCCCGCCTGCCGGGCGGGTGCCGCGGCGTCCGCTCGGAAGCCGTCATAGAACCGCCACCCACGAATCATCCGCCGGACCCGCAACAGCTCGGGCGCCCGGTCAGGGTCGGCGAGCTCGGTGAGCATCGACTCCCAGGGACGCAGGGTCCCCGACAGCTCCGTCCACCCCGTCCGCCGGCCGTCACGTCGGCCCCCCGATCGCCCGAGCGGCTCGGGATCAGACTCCCACTCGTCAGCGCCCCAGCCACCGTCCCACTCGGCCTGCTCGATCGAACGAGTCTCGACGATCGACCAGCGGCGGCGCACGAGCACCGTGCTGGGCCGCATGACTGGCCCGGCCCACACGACCTCGCGCTTGACCTCGGGGTCACGCAGGAAGGCGGATGACCCCTCCGCTCCCGAACTCTGTTGCGGCAGACCGAGATCCACGAGATACCCGAAGTCCTCCGAGGCGAAACCCAGCCGCAGGCTGACTGGACCCTTGCGCCTGGTGCCCTCAGCGGCATACCCCTGCTTCCGAGGCCCACCCAAGGTCGCCGGTCCCGCCCACAGCGCCGACTGCAAACCCCCCTCGCGGGCGAGCGAGCCGATGACTTCCCCGTGGCCACACCCGGCGAGCAGCCGCAGCGCGCGGTAGAGCGACGACTTCCCCGACCCGTTGGCGCCCGTGACGACGTCGAGCCCGTGCAGCGGCACGACGACGTCGCGCAGCGATCGATAGCCAGAGACGGCGACGCAGGTCAGCATCATGCAGGTGCCCGTGCTGGGGTCAGGCGTCCGGATTGACCCCGTCACCGCCGGCGCCGGTTGACCACGCCGGCAGCTCCTGAAGCGCCCAACGGTTGCCGTCCGGATCGGCGAAATGGACGAAACGGCCCCACGGTTGCTCATCGACCTCCGACGCGGCGACGCCGCGCCCGACGAGCTCGGCACGGCTCGCGGCGGCGTCGGCGACGACCATCTGCAAGTTGTCGAGGGAACCCGGTGCCATCTGCGTCAGACCCTTGCCGATCGCGATCGAGCAGGACGAGCCCGGAGGCGTGAGCTGGACGAACCGGACGCCCTCGCTCACCGTGTGGTCATGGTCGGCGTGGAAGCCGACCCTGACGTAGAAGTCCTTGGCCCGATCGACATCGCTCACGGGCACTGCCACCAGTTCCAGCTTCATGTCCATGACTTCACGCTAGGGCCCAGCACCCACAGTCACCGTCAGGACGTACAGGTCCTGGTGCTCACCATGCCGAAGCGCCCGGATCGGGCGCCGAGCCAGCCCACTGATCACCCTGACGAATCAGCGGGTGAGGGCGTGGCCGCGTCCGTCATCGTCGCTCCCAGCGGAACGTGAGCTTCTGCCCCGGCTGCAGCTGCGCGGCCCGGTCGACGTCGGCGGTGCGCACGACGCCGATGACGGGGTAGCCGCCGGTCACCGGGTGGTCGTTGAGGAAGAGGACGGGCAGTCCGTTGGGTGGCACCTGGATCGCTCCGCGCACCATCCCCTCGCTCGGCAGCTCCACGTCACGCCAGGCCGGGTGCCGCTCGATCGGCGCGCCGTCCAGGCGGATCCCCTTCCGGTCGCTGCGTTCCGAGACGGACCACTCGCACTCGGCGAGACTCTGGGGGCGGGCGAACCAGTCCTGCCTCGGCCCCGGCAGCACGGCGAGCTCGACCGGGCCGGACGGTGGCGAGGGCAGCGGCGCGAGGTCGACGTGCGGGAAGGCGTCCCAGGCGGCCCCCACCTCGAGCACCTGCCCCTGCCGCAGCGGTTCCGGGCCGAGCCCGGACATCGTGTCGGTAGCCCGGGAGCCGAGGATCTCCGGCACAGCCAGCCCACCACGGAAGGACACGTACGTGCGTAGCCCGCTCAGCGGCATACGGAGGCAGAGTTCTTGCCCGTCACGCACCGCGAAGGGCGCGGCATACGGGACCGCGCGCCCGTCCACCTCGGCCGGAGCGCGCGCCCCGGTGAGGCACACGAGGAGGTCACCGCGCGCCCGCAACCGCAGCCCCCCGAAGGTCGCCTCCAGCGCGCCGAGGCCGGCCGGGTTGCCGAGCAGCCGACCGCCGACGAGGTAGGACGAGACGTCGGCGGCGCCCGCGCGCCCGACACCCAGGGCGAGATGGCCGCGCCGACCGAGGTCCTGGACGAGGGTGAGGGGGCCCGGCTCGACGACCTCGATGCCGCGACTCATCGTCGGTCCTCCACGAACCGGACGGTCCAGCCCGGCACGAGCAGAGCGGGTGGCTGGCGCGCGACGTCCCAGAGGACGACGTCAGTCCTCCCGATGAGCTGCCAGCCACCTGGGGACTCTCGGGGGTAGACACCGCTGTACTCGCCTGCGACAGCGACGGATCCGGCGGGGACATGGGTCCGCGGCTCTGCGCGACGAGCGACGTGGAGGCGTGGGTCGCCCCCGACGAGGTACGCGAACCCGGGCGCGAACCCGCCGAAGCCGACCCGCCACGGTGTCTCCGTGTGCGCCCTGACCACCTCGTCCACGCGAAGTCCGGTCAGCCTCGCGACCTCGTCGAGGTCGGGACCGTCGTAGCGGACCAGTATCTCGATGACCGGACGGTCGGCCGCCGGGACCGCACGGCCGGCGCAGGCGGCCGCCTCCTCCACGGCGCGGCCCAGCGCGTCGAGGTCGGTCGTCGGGCGGGCGACGACGAGCAGCGTCCGCGCGGCCGGGACGAGGTCGTCGACCTCGGCCCATACGCCGTCGTTCGCCTCGGCGAGCGGTGCCATGACCGCATCGAGGGCGAGCACCGCGTCGATGTCGTCGGTCTCGACGAGCAGGGCCGCGTCGCCCATCGGCAGCAACCGGACGCTGGGCCCGGCGGAGGATCCGCGCAGCGACATGGCGGCCTACCGCGTGAACGGCGCGATCTCGACGCCAGCCCCGGTCAAGGCGGCCCGAAGGGCCCGAGCGATGTCGACGGCACCCGGTGAGTCGCCGTGGGTGCAGATGGAGTCCGCTCGGACCTCGAGCTCCGTGCCGTCGATCGCGGTGATCCGGCCCTCGACCGCGAGGCGCACCATCCTGGCCGCGACCTCCCCCGGGTCGTGCAGGACCGAGCCCGGCTCCCGGCGCGAGAGCAGGTGGCCCTCCGGCGTGTACGCGCGGTCCGCGAACGCCTCGGACACCGTGCGCAAGCCCGCATCGGCCGCGATCCGAAGGAACGCCGACCCCGGCAGCCCCATGACCGGCAGGGACGGGTCGACGGCGACGACCGCCGCGACCACCGCCGCCGCCTGGGTCTCGTGCTCGACGATCGCGTTGTAGAGGGCGCCGTGCGGCTTGACGTACTCGACCCGGGTGCCCGCGACCTTGCACATCGCGTCGAGGGCACCGATCTGGTAGATGACGTCGGCGGTCAGCTCGTCCGCGTCCATGTCGATGAACCGCCGGCCGAAGCCGACCAGGTCGCGATAGCCCACCTGGGCCCCCACGACGACGCCGCGCTCGGCGGCCTGGGCGCAGGTCCGCCGGAGGGTGAGGCTGTCCCCGGCATGGAAACCGCAGGCGACGTTGGCGCTCGTGACGATGTCCAGCATCGCCGCGTCGTTGCCGATCGCCCAGCTGCCGAGCGACTCGCCGAGATCCGAGTTCAGGTCGATGCGCGCTGCAGTCATCGTGCCTCCTCAGCCCCTCCTGGTCCGGCGGAGTCCTGGTCCACTCAGCGTAGGCGTCCACCGCCTCAGTGCCGTCCCGCCTCCCGTCGTGGACCACGCTGGTACGGCCGAGGTCGACGATGGTCCCCCTCCGACAATCGGGCCCGGGCCCGACGGTCGGTGGCCCGCCGCCGGAAACGGCACCAACAATCGGGCCGCGGCCCGGTTGTCAGAGGTCTGCCCTAGAGCTGCTTGGGCGGCCAGAAGCGGTCGTCGTCCGGTGACAGGTCGGTGAACGGGACCCCCTCGTCCGGACTCGACCAGCGCGGGACCGTGCTGTCGCTCGGCCGGACCCCGTGCACGATGATCCCGCCGGCGCCCATTCCGGTCTCGCGCCTCGCCCCGTCCTCGGCCTCGCGGTCGGCTTGGGCACGCACCGACAGCTGTCTCCACAGCAGCGTCGCCACTCGGACCGCCGAGCGCCCCAGCAACAGCACCAACGCGCCCGTGAGGACGACGAGTGCGGCGTTCTCGCCCAGTCCCGCTGGCGTGGTTGACGCCTCGAGCGGCCCCTCGCTGAACGTCTCCCACAGATCCCGCTCCGGGGTGCGCCCGGCGACGCCGTCGGCCACGAGGACCCAGCCCGCAACAGCGCCCGCCAGTCCGAGCTTCTGCGCGTGACGGCCATGGTGCACCAGCGCCACACCGGTCGCGGCCAAGGACGCCACGAGCACCAGGACGTGGACGAGCAGAGGTGCCAATGCCAGGGGAATCACCGGCACCTGCAGCGTGTCGGACTCGGATCTCAGCTCCAGATGACCCCAGGACCAGTATCGCTGTACCAGAGCGACACTGCCGGCGTCCCCTTCGCCCGTCGGGAAGGTCAGCGTCCACGCCGGCCACACGATCGTCGGC
>DASUQN010000218.1:0-2897 GCA_036280515.1 Intrasporangium sp.
ACACGCGGGCTGGCTTCCTTCACGGCTTGGGTCCTCGGGCCGTTGATCAGTCACGTCGCCAGTCAGGTCGCAATCGGGTCGGGCTCCGAGCACGGACCGGGACCGCGCTCGGGCCGCGTGTTGACATGCCGGGGCATCATCACGACGCGCGCCGCGTGGGTAGGGTCTGGGCATGAGTGCGCCGGTGCTTCATGTCCGTGGTCAGGTCCTCGTCGGGCGGGACGCCACCCGCGACGAGGTCTGGGTCATCGACGGCAAGGTGTCGTTCACGCCGCCGCAGTCCGGCAGTGAGGTCCAGACGGTCGACGGCTGGGTGCTACCGGGTCTGGTCGACGCGCACTGTCATGTCGGCCTCGACCCGCACGGCGCCGTCCCACGGGAGGTTGCCGAGGAGCAGGCGCTGACCGACCGCGACGCCGGCACCCTTCTCATCCGTGATGCGGGCCAGCCGGGTGACACACGGTGGGTGGACGAACGCGAGGACCTGCCAAAGATCATCCGAGCCGGGCGCCACATCGCCCGGACCCGCCGCTACATCCGCAACTACGCGCACGAGGTCGAGGAGGACGAGCTCGTCGAGCACGTGCGGCTCGAGGCACACCGGGGTGACGGCTGGGTCAAGCTGGTCGGGGACTGGATCGACCGTGAGGTGGGCGATCTCGCTCCGAGCTGGTCGCGGCAGGCCGTTGCAGACGCCGTTGCCGCGGCTCACGAGGAGGGCGTCCGGGTCACCGCGCACTGTTTCGGCGAGCAGTCGCTCAGGGACCTCGCCGATGCCGGCATCGACTGTGTCGAGCACGCGACGGGGCTCCAGGAGGACACGATCGACCAGTTCGCGCGCCAGGGCATCGCCATCGTCCCGACCCTCGTCAACATCGCCAACTTCCCCGCCATGTCCGCGCCTGCAGCGGAGAAGTTCCCCGCCTACCACCAGCACATGCTCGACCTCCATGCGCGCCGACACGCCACCATCGGCGCGGCGCACGAGGCCGGTATCCCCATTTTCGTGGGCACCGACGCGGGCGGCAGCCTGCCCCACGGCCTCGTGGCCCAGGAGATGGTCGAGCTGACCAGGGCAGGGCTCTCGACGCTCGAGGCTCTCGACGCCGGGGTCTGGGCGGCCCGGGCGTGGCTCGGACGGCCCGGCATCGAGGAAGGGGAGGACGCCGACTTCGTGGTCTACGGAGCGGACCCAAGAGAGGACGTGACGGTGGTCGCCGAGCCCAAGGGCATCGTCCTGCGAGGGCGCCTTGTCCGCTGAGTCAGTCGCCCCCGCCGCCGTCCGCGGGGACCGGGTCGAGGTCCGCCCACCGTCCGCTGCGGACCAGCCGGCCTACGCGGCGGCAGTCACGCGGTCCGCGGCTCGCCTGTCGGAGTTCGCCATGCCCGACCCGCACAACCTCCCGGCCGTCATCGCCAACCAGTCCCCGACCTATCGCACCTTCATGGTTCATGCCCTGGAACCGGGGGGCGACCACGACCTCGTGGGCCGCGCCAATGTCGGCAACGTCGTCCGGGGCGCCTTCCACAGCGCGAGCATCGGCTATGACGCGTACGACCCCTACGTCGGGCAGGGGCTCTTCGCCGAGGGGCTCCAGATCATCCTCGACATCGTCTTCGCCGACGAGCCCCAGGGCATGGGGTTGCACCGGATCGAAGCCAACATCCAGCCGGCGAACGTTCGATCCGCCGGCCTCGTCCGGTCTCTCGGCTTCGTCCACGAGGGGTTCTCCAAGGATTTCCTCCACCTCCCGGGCCTTGACGGCCGCCGCGCGTGGCGTGACCACGACCGCTACACGATGCTCTCGAGCGACTGGCCTGCAGTGCCCTACCGCCACGCGAACGCACGTCGACTCGTTGCCGTCGTGGCGGGGCCGCCGGCCATGGCGCCGACCGGGCTCGCACCGCAGCTGGCCGTCGAGCTCGGCGTGCCCCTCTATTCCGCGTCCAAGGTGGCGACGCTGGCGGTCCTTTTCGAGCTGCTGCGCAGCTCACCCATCGGTGGGGTCGTCGAGGGCAAGCTGGCCGGACCCGAGCTGCGGATGGGGCTCGCGCGTGCGGGCGTGGACCCCGCCGTCGCCCCCGTGTTCGACGCGATGGAAGACGCGAGCAAGCGAGACGTCGTCGACAGGGCGCTCAAGGTTCGGGCCGCCTTCGCCACGCACGAACGTTGACCGCGCTCCCGATCACCGGTAGCCGCCGCTCGCGTGCGTCCGAAGCACCCGTGCCGGTCTGGCAGAATGGTCGGCTGTACCCGTCGGGCCAGGACCCTCTCGCCTGATCTGGACGCCTACACCGAGCGTCGGCTCCCCGCGTGTTCCCCATCCGGTCTTGCCGCGCTCACAACAGGAAACAGGAGACACCACACCAGTGGCAGTCAAGATTCGTCTGAAGCGCATGGGCAAGATCCGTGCACCGTTCTACCGCGTCGTCGTCATGGACTCGCGCACCAAGCGTGATGGCCGCGCGATCGAGGAGATCGGCAAGTACCACCCGACCGAGGAGCCCTCGCTCATCGAGATCGACATGGAGCGCGCGAACTACTGGATCGGCCACGGCGCCCAGCCCACCGAGGCCGTTGCAGCCCTCCTCAAGGTCATCAACGGCGGCACGCTCCGGACCAAGGAGCAGGGCCCGTCGAAGAAGGAGCGGTACGAGGCAGCCGTCGCCGCTGCGGGCAAGGCCAGCCCCGACGCTCCGGCCCCGCGCAAGAGGGCCGCCAAGAAGGCCGACGCCGCCCCGGAGAGCACCGACGTCAAGGCACCCGAGGACGCCGCTGAGGCGAAGGTGACCGCCGAGGCCGAGGCCCAGCGCACCGAGACCTCAGAGAAGAACGAGTCCTGAGCATGCTCGAGGAGGCGCTCGAGCACCTCGTCAAGGGCATCGTCGACCACGAC
>DASUQN010000219.1:0-3436 GCA_036280515.1 Intrasporangium sp.
GCCCGAACCGGGGGGCGGAGTGGATGTGGCAGCACCCCCGCCGGCGCTCCCTCCGGCGCTTGCCCCGGCGGCTCCTGCGGTGGCCCCCGTGGCCCCGGTGGCCCCCGTGGCCCCCGCAGCACCGGCGCCGGACGCGAGTCCCGCCGTCGCGGCGGCACTGACGAAACCTGGCGTCGAGAGGCCGGCGAGGAAGATGAACGGGACGATGAGGGCCGGGAACTCGTTGTGAATCGCTCGAAGGTCGGCGGCCACCAGCGAGGCGTGCGGGCACGACTTGAGGTGCTCTTCGACGCGAGCGTTCTGCCGCTTGGGCAGGCGGCCGCGCACGTGCGCCGAGAGCTGTGAGATGACCCAGCGACACTCGTCGCCATCCGCGTTGGGCAGGCTCCGCTGGGCACAGGCGTCGAGGTACTGAGCCCGCAACGCCTCGCGGGCGCGCATGGCTCGCGCACTCACGGCGTTGGCCGACATGCCGAGGACTGGCGCGAGCGTGCGCGGCGCCTCGCCCTCGACGGTGGTGTGCCAGAGGACGCGCTGGTCCCGCTCGGACAGACCGCGGAACGCGGTACGGATGAGGTCGGCGTCGAACCCTTCGTCCAGCCCTTCGAGGTCGTCGAGAACCGGCTCGCTGAGCCGTTCGAGCGCGTCGTCCTCGGTGGGGACGACCTTGAGCTCGCGGCGCCCGTGATCGATGGCGACGGTCTTGACCGCGGAGAGGAAGTAGGCGCGGAAGTGCTCGTCAGGCCCCTTGCCCTCCTGGATCAGCGAGAAGACGCGAGCGGAGGCCTCGGCCACGATGTCCTCTGCCGCCGTTCGGCTCTGGTACTTGGTCGCGACGGAGTAGGCGGCTGGCAGGTGGCGGCGCCAGAGCTCTCCGAACGCCTCGGCCGAGCCCTCCCGACTGCGCGCGAGAAGGTAGAGGTCAGCCGCCGAGGACCACGCCTCGCTCGACCACATGGACGTGTCAGCCGCCACGCGCTACCTTCCGCCGTTGCCGGACCGCTGGGAAGCCCTGACCAGTGTGCCAAGCGGGCGAGGACCGCGTCGACTCGGCATGGCTCGGACGGCTGGGAGGGGTGCGGTCCCGCCCTCCGGCGAATCCCCTCCACCAAACTCGCCGGAGAGCGGAACCTGACGGCGGCCGGTCCCGGTCAGGCGCTCCCTCCCCTGACCACCGGGAGTCCGGGAACCGTCGTCACCAGTTGAGACGAGGTTCCCGGTCTTTCATGACGGGGTTTTCGACGTTTCGCCAGAATCTCTGCCCGGCGTCCCCTTGGCCTCGCCGGACTTGTGCGCCACGGCGAAGAGCCGAGTGAAGGGGAAGAGCACACCGTAGTGGCGACGCGGGTAGGCCGCCTCGAGCTCCCGCTCGTAGTCGG
Source organism: Intrasporangium sp. (assembly GCA_036280515.1). Lineage (GTDB taxonomy): Bacteria > Actinomycetota > Actinomycetes > Actinomycetales > Dermatophilaceae > Intrasporangium. The sequence goes on from DASUQN010000219.1 coordinate 1,380, forward strand.
CAAGGAAGGCAGCCCGTTCCTCGTCGTCATTCAGCACGCCGAGGACCGGGCGCAGGCCGGTGCCGCGAACCCACTCGAGGACCGGGTGCTCGGCGCCCTCCTCGGAGGCCAGCACCTGCAGGTAGGTCGTCTGCCAGGCGTCGACCTCGGCCCCGAGGTCGAGCAGCAGGGCCGCGTAGGTCTCGAGCAGGGCGACGGACCTGGCGCGGTCGAGACCCGGCGCCAGCTCCGAAGCCCGTGGGTGGCGCGCCGCCACCTCACGCATGAGCCGGTGCGAGGGCGCGTCGAAGTTCGCCGGGACCTGCATCGCAAAGGTGCCACCCGCCGGCAGCCCCTCGAACCACGCGGGGATGAGGCGCAGGTGCGTGGGCACCCACTGGAGCGTCGCGTTGGTCACGAGGACGTCGACCGGCCCCTCCGAGGCCGCCGGCTCCCACTCCTCCGCCCGGGCCTCCACCCACTGCACCCGCCCGTCAGGATCGAGGGCCCGGGCCTGGGCGAGCATCTCCGGAGAGCTGTCCACTCCGAGGACCACGGCATCCGGCCAGCGCTCGGCCAGGGTCAGCGTGAGCTCACCGGGCCCGCAGCCGAGGTCGACGATCCGTCGCGGCGAGGGTGTGGGGATCCTCGCGACCAGCTCGTGGAAGGGCCGGCTGCGCTGATCGGCAAAGCGCGCGTACTGCGCCGGGTCCCAGGCAGCATCCCGCGTCGCTGATCCCGTGCTGCGCTCGAGGTCGTCGGTTGGCGGGTTCACAGGTCCCCCTTGGTGGTCGTCCCGGTCAGCGGTCTCGTGCCACCCTGACAGTCCCTTGACGTCAAGAGTCTTGACGCCGCTTCTAGAGTGGCCTCATGAGCCCCGATCGCGTGCCCGTCGACGACGTCGATGTCATCGTCTCCGCGTGGCGCCGCGAACGCCCCGACCTCGACGTCACGCCGCTGGAGGTGCTCTCGCGCGTGTCGCGGCTCGCCCGGCGCCTCGACCTCGCCCGCGGCTCCGCCTTCGCGGACCACCTGCTCGACGGGTGGGCCTTCGACGTCCTCTCCGCCCTGCGCCGCGCCGGCGAGCCGTACGAGCTCTCGCCCGGACAGCTCGTCCAGCAGACACTCGTCACGTCCGGCACGATGACCAACCGGGTCGACCGTCTCGAGCGCAGTGGCTTCGTCGAGCGCCGCCCCGACCCGAGCGACCGCAGGGGCGTGCTCGTGCACCTCACGCCCAGGGGCCGCGACGTGGTCGACGCCGCGATGGCCGACCTCATCGAGCAGGAGAAGACGCTGCTGTCCGAGCTCTCGCAGACGGACCAGGCGACTCTCGCGTCGCTGCTCCGGCGCATGCTGGCGCCGCTGGAGTCGAAGGAGGGCTGACCTCACCTGGGCAGCCCGACGCGGTGCTGGGCCTGCTGGAACTCGAGGCGGTTGCCCACCGGATCGCTCGTGTGGAAGCGCCGGACCCCGGGGATGCTGTCGTCCCACTCGACGGGCGCTTGGGAGGCCGCTACCTGCTCCGCGAGTGCGTCGACGTCGTCGACCGCGACCCCGGGGTGTGCCTTGCGGGCGGGGCGGAAGCCCTCCTCGATGCCGACGTGGATCTCCAGGCTTCCGGAGCGGAACCAGGCTCCGCCCCTGCGACGCAGCTGCTCGGGCTTCTCGAGCTCGGTCATCCCGAGCACTCCGCCGTAGAAGGAACGCATCGCGTCCTCACAGCCCGCGGGACCGGATACCTGGACATGGTGGAGAGTCATTGCCATGCCCATGAAAGTATCTTGATATCAAGATACTTTCAACCCCTGTCAGCCGACGACCTCGGCAGCCTCGAGCCACTCGAGCTCCAGCTCGTCCTTCTCCGCGACGACCTCCCCGAGCCGCGCGTTGAGGTCAGCGAGCGCCGCGGGGTCGGTCGCCGCCGCAGCCATCTCGCCGTGCAGGCGGGCCTCCCGATCGGCGAGGCGCGCCAGCTGCTTCTCGATCCGCGCCATCGCCTTGCGCGCCTCCCTGAGCTCCGCCGCGTTCGCGCTCGGGCTGCCGGAGCCAGCCCCGTCGGGACGGTCAGGTATGCC
>DASUQN010000220.1:0-3718 GCA_036280515.1 Intrasporangium sp.
CTCGTCCCAGGCCCAGAACCCTGACCCGATCGTGTGGGGCCGCAACGGGGAGCCGCTGTCGGCGTCGAACACCCTGCGCGGCGGAGACACCGTGACGGGGGCCGTGGGCGTCCTCACCTATACGTGGGCGGGCAACGCGGCGAGTGGTAACGCCTACCGGCTCCGACCCATCGGCACCCTCGGCGGTAACGCCGAGTTCGTGGCCGCCAACGAGCGGCCGTCGGCGGCCCCGGCAGTGGGCGGCACCGTGCAGGTCGCGGCGATGAACCTGCTCAACTTCTTCAACACCTTCGACGGGCTGCCCGACACCGTGAACAACTGCACCAACGGAGTCGGCGGCGCAGCCACGGACTGCCGGGGTGCCGACACCCAGGCGGAGCTGGACCGGCAGTGGCCCAAGACCGTCGCCGCGATCCGCGGTCTGGGCGCCGAGGTCGTCGGCGTCAACGAGATCGAGAACGACGGTTACGGCTCCGACAGCGCCATCGCGTTCCTCGTCGACCGGCTCAACGAGGCCGACGGCGCGGGCACGTGGGCCTACCTCGACGTCGACGCACGTACGGGTCAGACCAACGCCCTCGGCACCGACGCCATCAAGGTCGGCATGATCTACCAGCCCGCCGCGGTGACGCCCGTCGGCCAGACGGGCGCGCTCAACTCGGTCGAGTTCGTCAACGGTGGCGACTCGGCCCCACGCAGCCGTCCGGCCCTGGCCCAGGCGTTCCGGGACCACGCGACCGGTGGCGTGTTCACGGTGGCCGTCAACCACCTGAAGAGCAAGGGCAGCGCCTGCGACGCGCCCGATGCGGGCGACGGGCAGGGCAACTGCAACACCGTCCGGGACAATGCGGCGCGGGCCTTGGCGACATGGCTGGCGAGTGACCCGACGGGTACCGGGGACGACGACGTGCTCATCATGGGCGACCTCAACTCCTACGCCAAGGAGGACCCGGTCCGGACGCTCGAGGAGGCGGGTTACACCAACCTCATCGCCAAGCTGATCGGTCGGGACGCCTACTCGTACGTCTTCGACGGCCAGTGGGGCTACCTCGACCACGCCCTCGCGTCTCCCTCGGCCGAGGGGCAGGTCACGGGGGTCGGCGAGTGGCACATCAACGCCGACGAGCCGTCGGTGCTGGACTACAACACCGACTTCAAGACGCCGAACCTCCAGTCGACGCTCTACGCGCCCGACCAGTTCCGCGTCTCCGATCATGACCCGGTCATCGTGGGCCTCTCCCTGGACAACGACACCCCCGGGTTCGCGACCGGCGGTGGGTGGTACCGGTCACCGGCAGGAGCACTGGCAGGTGACCCGTCGTACAGCGGCAAGGCGCTGATCCAGCTCGACGCCAAGTACGAGAGCGGTTCGGTCGCCCCGACCGGTCAGTTCAGCCTCACCCTCGAGGGCACGACCTTCGGCGTGGCGAGCACCTCCGTCGACTGGCTCGTCCTCCACGACAACGAGGCTCGTCTCGGTGGCACAGCGACCGTCAACGGCGTCGCCGGCTCCAGCTACCAGGTGATCGCCACGGACGGAGGCAAGAACGACACCATCCGGGTCGTCGTCCGCGACTCGTCCATGACGGTCGTCTACGACAGCGGCGAGGCGCGCGTCACGGGGCAGGTGGTCGTCCACTGACGACCGCCCGGCCCGATCGAGTGGACGAGTTCTGGACCCGGAACTCGTCCACTCGATCGCTTGTCGCGCGTGGTGTCGCGGTGCAGGTGGCTCGTCCTGTCTAGGATGCGCGAATGCAGCAGCCACCCATGGCACGACGCGAGTCAGTCACCCGCGAGCACCACGGCGACCAGTTCGAGGACGCCCACGCGTGGATGGCCGGCCGCGACGACCCAGCCCTGCTCGAGTACCTGGCGGCCGAGAACGCCCACGCGGAGAAGGTCACCGCCCACCTGAAGCCACTGGCGGACGCGATCTACGAGGAGTTCCGCTCCCGGATCCACGAGACCGATCTCTCGGTGCCGGTCCGCCACGACCGGTGGTGGTACTACTCGCGGACCGTCGAGGGCGAGCAGTACCCGGTCGAGGGGCGCGTCACGCTGGCGGAGCACGCACACCGGCCGACGCTCGACGGGGACGGCGCACCGGTGGGCGAGGAGCTGCTCCTCGACCAGAACGCCGAGGCGCAGGGCCACGACTTCTTCGCGGTCGCCGGGAGCGAGGTCTCTCCGCAGGGCGACCTGCTCGCCTACGCCGCCGACCTGGCCGGCGACGAGCGCTACGACATCCGGGTGCGGCGGATCGCCACGGGGGATCTGCTCGACGACGCCGTCCTGCAGACCGGGGGCTCGCTCGCCTGGTCGCTCGACGGCCGGCAGCTGTTCTACACGCGCGTGGATGCTGCCTGGCGGCCCCACCAGGTCTGGCGTCACGAGGTCGGCACGCCGGCCGAGGCGGACGTGCTCGTCCACGACGAGCCCGACGAGCGCTTCTTCGTCGGGGTGAGCGCCTCGCGCGACGACCGCCTCATCATCATCGGCATCGGCTCGAAGACGACGAACGAGTACCGCCTCCTCGACGCCGCCGATCCGCTGGGGACGCCGCGCATCGTCGCCGAGCGGCGCCACGGCGTCGAGTACGACATCGAGCCCATCGGTGACCAGCTCCTCATCGTGCACAACGCGCGCCGCACCAACTTCGAGCTCGCGGTCGCCCCGGTCAGTTCCACGAGCCACGAGGAATGGGTGCCGTTGGACGTGACCGCCGAGGACGAGTACGTCATCGGCGTTGACGGATTCGATGACTTCATCGCCATCTCGCTCCGTCGCGCCGGCGGCACCGCGGTGCGCATTGTCATGCGAGACCCGTCGAGCGACACCGGGCTCGGAGAGGCACATGACGTCGAGGTGGGGGAGCCGCTGCACACGATCCGGGTCGGTGCCAACCCGGAGACCACGACCCGGACCATCCAGCTCGTGTGGCAGTCGCTCGTCACGCCCCAGACCGTCATCGACTACGACGTCTTCGCGCGGACGTCCACGGTGCTCAAGCGGCAGGAGGTCCGGGGCGGCCACGACCCGGCCGAATACGTGCAGCGACGCGAGTGGGCGACGGCACCCGACGGCACGCAGGTCCCGCTGTCCCTGGTGCACCACCGGGACACCCCTCTCGACGGCACCGCGCCCGGGCTGCTCCACGGCTACGGTGCCTACGGCATCCCGAGCGACCCGTGGTTCTCGGTGCTGCGCCTGTCCCTGCTCCAGAGGGGCTGGGTCTTCGCCATCGCCCACGTCCGTGGGGGCTCGGAGATGGGGCGGTCCTGGTACGACGACGGCAAGCTCGAGCACAAGCGCAACACGTTCACCGACTTCGTCGCCTGCGCGGACCACCTGCGAGAGCGACGTATCGTCCACCCCGACCATCTTGCGGCAGAGGGCGGCTCGGCCGGCGGGCTGCTCATGGGTGTGGTCGCCAACGAGGCGCCGGACCGCTTCAGCTTCATCCACGCGTCCGTGCCCTTCGTCGATGCCCTCACGACGATCCTCGACCCGGCCATGCCGCTGACGGTCATCGAGTGGGAGGAATGGGGCAACCCGCTCGAGGACCCCAAGGCCTACGCGCGGATGCGGTCCTACAGCCCCTACGAGAACGTCCGGGCCCAGCGCTACCCCGCCCTGCTCGTCACGACGTCGCTCAACGACACGCGCGTCTACGTCACGGAGCCGGCCAAGTGGGCCGCGGCCCTGCGTGAGGCGA
>DASUQN010000221.1:0-8746 GCA_036280515.1 Intrasporangium sp.
GCGTCGTGGGCGGGTCGTCGATCAGTCATTGGCGAACACCCCTCCGACGTGGTCGAGGTAGGCGGCCCCCCTGGGGGACAGCTCGTATCCGACGTCGTGGCTGATCGTGAGACCGAGGGACTTGAGCTTGCGGATGTCCGCCTTCATCGGCAGCAGCTCCACTCCTCGCAGGGCCGCGAGCTCCTTGGAGACGACACGCGGGTTGTCGCGGATCCATGCCAGGATCTCGCGAGTCCACGGCCCGGTCGGCCGGGCGTCAAGCCGAGCGAGGCGGCGCCCGATCTCCGCCAGCTCCGTTGAATCGGGGAGCCTGTCGCGCAAGGCGGTTCGCGGGTCCTCCCCTGCCCAGGTCACGTGGATCCGGTAGATGTTCGCGCCACCTCTGCTGCCTCGGGCGCTCGGCTTGCGGTCCCTCGGCGCAAGCGCCCTGCGCAGGGTCGCGGCATCCTTCATGCCCGCGGCCCGGGCAGCCCGGTCGGAGATCCGGTCCAGGTCCTTGACCTGCACGACCCGGGTGAAGGTGACCACGCCTGTCGACGTCAGCTGCGTGCCGCCGACCTTGACCCGTGGGGCGTCCCAGCGGCGGTACAGCGTCCTCACGCGACCGTCCCTGATTCCCTCGGCGATCGGCTTGGAGATCAGCACACGGTCATGGTGCCAGAGCGGTTGCGCATCGCCGGCTCGACGCCTATTCGGCGCCTACGGAGTCGAACACCTCACGGGTCCGGATCCGCCGGACATGTGTGGTGCCCGGATGGCCGTCGGCGAAGCCCACGCGCACCTCGTAGGCGGCGGCTGTCGCGCCAGCCAGGCGCACCGCCCATTGCGAGTTCGCGTGCTCCTCGGCGGTGATCGAGAGGCCCGCAGCACCAGCGTCCGGAGACGCCTCTGCGACGCGCCGTCGAGCCAGTGCCAGCGCCTCGTCATGACCGAGCTCGGTGGTCGGCGCCGAGGGGAACCCTTCGATGACGGAGCGGAAGGCGGCCGCAACGGCGGCCTCCACGGCCTCGTGCTGCACGTTCCGTCCGGTGGGATCCATCTCGTCGAACTTGACGGTCGGCCTCGGCAGCAAGACGTCGACGTCGAGGGTGCTCACCGAGCTGGCGCCGAGTCGGTGCTCGCGGCCGATGCGCACGATGCAGCCCTCCGGTGTGTCCATCTTCTCGACGACCGGCGACAGCGCGGACAGGTACGTCGCGTCGTCGTGGGCCGGTGCCGGGTCGACGAGCTCGAGATCGAGGAGGTACACCTCGTCCGGGCCGTCGGGCCCCTCGAGCGTGACCCTGACGCGGACCGCGTCGACGAGCGTGAGGTCGCTGAGCGGTGGGCGGACCATGGCATCAGCGTCGCGTCCGGGGGCTCATGGGTCAACGCGGGACCGTGCAGCGGCACCGTCGTGTGCAGCGCGGGAGTCACCGTGCCACGTACCGTGGGCAGATGATCAGCGTCGACCTGGCCCGCCGGCTCGTGGCGGAGGGGGTGCTCTGGCAGCCCGAGCCGGGTGACCGTTTCATGATCGACCAGCCCAGCCTCGTCGACGAGGTGTTCTGGATCAGCGAGCTGACCATCGACGTGCACACCTACCAGGGGCAGCCGATTCTCGGCTTCAACGGGACGACGGAGTGGGCGCTGGACTCGGTGACCCTGGACAAAGCGATCTGGCTGCCGCGAGAGGACCAGCTGCGAGACCTACTTGGTCATCGGTTCCTCGCGCTGAACCCCATCGAGGGTGGCTGGTGCGTCACCATCGCGACCGCCGACGGCGACCAGCTGTTCTCGGCCGAGGACGCGGAGGACGCCTACGCTCTCGCCCTGCTCAGCTTCATCTGAGCCACCTGAGTCAACGCCAGGACGAAGGGCTCGCCGGGTGCCTGCTGCCCGGCGAGCCACACTCGTGCTGTCCGCCATTCATCGTGGCGCGTGCGCCCAGGCGGGCCAAGGGACGAAGGTCCCGGTATCGACCGCCGCCTCAGCCGCCCGCGGGGCGCACGTCGAGGACGACCTCGAACTCGAGCAGCTCCGCCGCCGTCGCGACGGGCGCACCGTGCTCGCCCTTGTGAGCTGCTCGGGAGTCACCATCACGCCACGCCGCGTAGGACTCCTCGTCCTCCCACTGCGTGACGACGAAGTACCGCTCGTCGCCCTGGACCGGCCGCAGCAGCTGGAAGCCGAGGAAGCCCGGCGAACGGTCGACGACACCGGCACGTTGCGAGAACCGGCGCTCCAGCTCTGCTGCTGCCGCCGTGGGTACGGAGATGGCGTTGATCTTCACGATGGACATGAGTCCACCGTATGCCGCTCCGCCGTGGGTCCCCGTCCTCGGACAACTCGCGGCACTGCTGCTCCTGGTCGCCTCCGCCGGCAACCCTGGTTTCCAGCTGCCCTTGCCGAGCTTGGTCCTGCTGGTGAATCTGGCCCTCCTGACCCGGGTCGCGCGACCATCGTCGAGGGACATCGCGGAGTGATCCGGAACGACCCCTCGTCCCAGTGTCGGATGACATCGAATAGGGAGGACTGGACATGGGTCTCGTCGTACGGGTGCTCCGATGAGCACGGTCGAGCCCGCTCCGTCGGCCGCCCCCGGGATCGCCCGATTCCTACCCATCGTCGGCTGGCTTCGCGACTATGATCGGAGCTGGCTTCGGGGTGACGTGATCGCCGGAGTGACCGTGGCGGCGCTCATCGTGCCGAAGAACCTCGGGTATGCGGGAATCGCCGGTATCCCGCTCCAGAACGGCCTGTACGCCGCCGCTGCCGGCGCAGTCCTCTACGCCATCTTCGGCACATGTCGACAGATCTCGATGGGGCCGAGTTCCGGCCTGGCCGCGGTGGCGGCCAGCGCAGTGGCGACCGCAGGCCTCACCGCGCCGGCCGACGTCGCGACGTTCGTGGCGGGGATCACCCTGATCTCCGGGCTCCTTTTCCTCCTGCTCGCCCTGCTGCGGATGGGCTGGATCTCCCAGTTCCTCTCCCGGGCCGTGGTTACTGGGTTCCTCTTCGGCGCGGCGATCGATGTTGTCATCGGGGAGCTCGCGAAGATCACCGGCACCGATACCTCCGGCGCGAACTCGTTCCAGGAACTCCGTTCCTGGCTGGGTTCTCTCGGCGAGACGCATCTGCCGACGCTCGCTGTCGGGGTCGTGTCACTCGTCGTGGTCTTCGGCATCCGACACGTGGCTCCCCGCGTCCCGGGAGCGCTGGTCCTCGTCGTCGGAGGCCTCGTCGGGTCATACCTCCTTGACTTCGGCGACAAGGGTGTCGCTCTCGTCGGCGACGTCCCGAGCGGCCTTCCGTCTTTCGAGATCCCCAGCCCGTCGTTGCTCCTCGACGACGGCGGGACCGCGATCGTCGCCGCCGTCGCGCTGATGCTGATCGGCTTCTCGCAGACCGCCGGCGACGCGCGCGCCTTCGCGGCCAAGCACCGCTACCAGATCGACGTGGACCAAGAGTCCGTGGCTCAGGCCGCGGCCAACATCGGTTCAGGGGTGTTGCATGGTATGCCCGTCTCGACGAGTCTGTCGGCCAGCTCCCTCAACGACCACTCCGGGGCCAAGACCGGGCTGGCGTCGATCACCAGCGGTGTCACCGTCCTGTTGACCCTGCTGTTCCTGGCGCCGCTCTTTTCGCAGCTGCCCAAGCCGGTCCTCGGGGCGCTGATCATCGAGGCCGTCGTCATGGGCATGATGAACCTTCCCGAGATGCGCCGGATCTACCGGGTGCAGCGGTTCGACTTCTGGGTCGCGATCGTTGCCATTCTCGGCACCTTGGCCTTCGGTGTGCTCGCTGGCGTCATCCTGGGGATCGGCCTGTCGCTGTTGTGGCTCATCGCCGTAGCCACGCACCCGCAGATGCCGACTCTGGGACGGGAGCCCGGTACCCAGGTTTTCCGGGACGTCATCGAGAACCCGGACGACGAGCAGATCCCGGGCGTAGCCGTCGTCCGGCTCGACGGCGGCCTCTTCTTCGCAACCGCGGATGCCCTGGAGGACCGGATCCGCACCGTGATCCAGTTCGAGAGCCCCCGCTGCGTGGTGCTCGACTGTGAAGGCATCAACTTCCTCGATTCGCAGGGCTCGGCGACCATTGACGACCTCCTGGTGCTGTGCCGTCAGGCGGACGTCACCCTCCGGCTCGCCCGGGTCAAGCCGGGGGTCCGCGCGGTGCTGGAACGGGAAGGGGTGACCGAGCGTCTCGGTGTCGACCACATCCACGGCAACGTGCACCGTGCGGTCGAGGCACAGCTCAACGGCTGAGCTGCAGAGGGGAGTGCGAGCGGGCTCGTCCACCACCAACCCCGCCACGCACCCCGAGACGACGACAGCCGAACCTGAAACATGCAGGTCCGGCTGGCGCCGATGTCCCGAGACATCACACGGTGCCCCCGGCAGGATTCGAACCTGCGCTCCCGCCTCCGGAGGGCGGTGCTCTATCCCCTGAGCTACGGGGGCGGCCGCGCACTTTCGTGCGCGACGGGAGGTTAGCAGCACCGAGGCCGGATCGCGGAATGCACCCGCCCCACCACCAGCCCACCGGTGTGTCGCCGCTGCGGAGGGCGGGAGGAGCGGAACGGCAGGTGATCCCGGAGGAGCTCAGCGGCATACGGCACGGTCTCCTGTCGAGTGGTCAATAGACTCGCGGGCATGACTCCCGAGGCGCTGCGCCGGCTGCTCGAGCAGGTCGCCGCCACCGCCGCGCGCGTCGGCGAGCTGCCCGACGAGGCGGAGGCCGGGCCGCCCGCGGGACCGATCTTCCGGCCGGTCGACGGACGGTCGGCGGGAGTCGTGGTCGACTGGGTGACGCCGGTGGCGCAGCGCTGGGCGCCGGAGCTCGACCTCGAGCCACTCGAGCTCGGCCGGGTGCTCGCCCAACGCCTCGCCGACCACGCCTCCATCGCTGCTGTCGAGGTGGCGCCGTCGGGGCTGCTCTCCCTCACGCTCGCCAACGCTGACCGCTCCGCCATCATCGACGAGGTGCTCGAGCGCGAGGCGACCTACGGGCTCTCACCCGGCGAGCGCGTCCCGCTCGTCGGCCTCGACGGTCACCGTGCGGACCTGCCTGCATGGCTCCGCAGCGATCCGGCCCTGCGCCCCGCCCAGCTGGCCCACGCCCGGCTCCACCGCCTCATGCGCAACGCCCGTGCGGTCGGAGTCGCGATCCGCCGTTCCGACCGACGCGAGGACCTGGGTCACGTCGCGGAGCGGCTCCTGCTCGTCGCGCTGGCGGACTTCCCGCAGCGGATGGACCGACACGCAGGTGACCGGGCCCAGCAGGTCAGGGCCGTCACCGATCTCGCGGCCCGGGCCGACGCGTGGGACCAGCCCATCCGCCCGATGAGCGTCGACGAGCGCGTGAGGGGGATCCACGGTGCACGACTGGCCCTCGCTGCCGCGGCCGCCATCGTCTTGCGCAATGGACTGACGCGGCTCGGCGCCACCGCCCCCGAGAGGATGTAGAGATGCGCGCACATGAAGCCGGCGCCCTCCATGCCGAGGGCTACCGCGGGCCGACCTGGCTCGAACCACCCGGTGACGTCAACGCGCTCGTCCCGTCCCTCTGGGCCTCGTCCGTGGGTCGGAGCGCCAGTGGAGTCCTCACCGTCGGCGGGGTGAACGTCGTCGACCTGGCGCGCGATTTCGGCACCCCCGCCTACGTCCTCGACGAGGACGACTTCCGTTCGCGCGCGCGTGAATTCAGGCAGACGTATGCCGAGGTGTTCGACGACCTGTGCGGCGGGGCCGACGTGTTCTATGCCGGCAAGGCCTTCCTCTGCACCGAGGTCGCCCGGTGGATCCGCGACGACGGCCTGTTCCTCGACGTGTGCACCGGCGGCGAGCTCGCCGTCGCCATGCGCGCCGGCGTGCCGGGCTCAAGCATCGGGATGCACGGCAACAACAAGAGCGTCGTCGAGATCCGCACCGCGCTGGAGTACGGCATCTCGCGCATCATCGTGGACTCCTTCGAGGAGATCGAGCGCGTCTCTGCCGTCGCCGCCGAGCTCGGCGTCGTGGCGCCCGTCCTCGTCCGGGTCACCGTCGGCGTCGAAGCGCACACGCATGAGTTCATCGCGACGGCCCACGAGGACCAGAAGTTCGGGTTCTCCCTCGCGGGGGGCCACGCGATCGAGGCGGTCCGACGGGTCCTCGCCCGTCCGCAGACCCTCCAGCTGCTCGGGCTGCACAGCCACATCGGGTCTCAGATCTTCGACACGTCCGGATTCGAGGTGTCCGCCCGTCGGGTGCTCGGCCTGCACACCGAGGTGGCGCGAGAGTTCGGCGTCGAGCTGCCCGAGCTCGACCTCGGTGGTGGTTTCGGGATCGCCTACACGACCGAGCACGACCCGCAGCCGCCGAAGGCCCTCGCCGCCGGCATGGCGGAGATCGTCGAGCGCGAGTGCCGGGCCGACGGCGTGGCCATCCCGCGCATCTCGGTCGAGCCCGGACGCGCGATCGCGGGACCGAGCACCTTCACCCTCTACGAGGTGGGCACGGTCAAGCCGGTCGAGCTCGACGGGGGAGCGAGCCGGCTCTACGTGTCGGTCGACGGGGGGATGAGCGACAACATCCGCACCGCGCTCTACGCGGCCGACTACTCGTGCACCCTGGCCAACCGCCGGTCCGACGCTGCGCCCGTCCTCGGTCGGGTCGTCGGCAAGCACTGCGAGAGCGGTGACATCGTCGTCATGGACGAGTTCCTCCCCGACGACATCGGGCCGGGTGATCTCATTGCGGTGCCCGGCACCGGTGCCTACTGCCGCTCCCTGTCGAGCCAGTACAACCACACGCCGCGGCCCCCCGTCATAGCGGTGGGGGACAGCGCGGCCCGGGTCATCGTGCGCCGGGAGACGATCGACGACCTGCTGGCACTCGATGTCTGAGCTGATGTCTGGGCTGGAGATCCTGCGCCACCATGTCCGGATCGCGAAACGATGGACGTCCGCCCCGGGCGCGAACGGAGGATTCGCACGTGGACAGTGATGTGAGCGCCAGCAAACCTCTCCGCGTCGCCCTCCTCGGAGCCGGTGTCGTGGGTGGTGCGGTCGCCCGTCACCTGACGGAGCGCGCCGACGACATGGCGGCCCGCGTCGGCGCGCCCCTCGAGCTCGTCGGCATCGCGGTGCGCCGAGCGGGACGGGACCGCTCCGATCTCGGCGTCGACCCGTCGCTCGTCACGACGGACGCCGAGGAGCTCGTGACGCGGGCCGACATCGTCGTCGAGGTCATCGGGGGCATCGAGCCCGCCCGCTCGCTCATCCTGCGTGCCATCGAGCACGGCGCGTCCGTGGTGACGGCCAACAAGGCCCTCCTCGCCGAGGACGGCCCGCGCCTCTACGCGGCAGCCGCAGAGCACCGGGTCGACCTCTACTACGAGGCCGCGGTCGCCGGCGCGATCCCGCTCCTGCGTCCGTTGCGCGAGTCCCTCGCCGGTGACGAGGTGCGCAAGGTGCTCGGCATCGTCAACGGCACGACCAACTACGTCCTCGACAAGATGGACACCACCGGCGCCGGGTTCGATGACGCAGTCGAGCAGGCACAGGCCCTCGGCTACGCAGAAGCCGACCCCACGGCCGATGTCGAGGGTTTCGACGCGGCCGCCAAGGCTGCGATCCTCGCCTCGCTCGCGTTCCACACGCGGGTCTCCGGCAGCGACGTCCATCGCGAGGGCATCACCGAGGTCACGCCAGCCGATGTCGCGGCGGCTCGTGAGATGGACTGCGTCGTCAAGCTTTTGTCGATCTGCGAGCGGACCGACGCCGGCGTCTCCGTGCGCGTCCACCCCGCGATGATCCCCCGGTCGCATCCCCTGGCCGGGGTGCGGGACGCCTTCAACGCGGTGTTCGTCGAGGCGGACGCTGCCGGGCAGCTCATGTTCTACGGCCGGGGCGCCGGTGGCGACCCGACTGCCTCCGCCGTCCTCGGCGACCTGGTCGCCGTCGCCCGTCACCGGGTCGGTGGTGGCCTCGGTCCCGGGGAGTCGAGCTATGCGGACCTGCCGATCCTGTCCATGGGCGATGCCCAGACGCGCTACTACGTCAGCCTCGACGTCGCGGACCGCCCCGGTGTGCTCGCCAAGGTCGCGGCGGCCTTCGCAGACCACACCGTGTCCATCGAGACGGTCCGGCAGCAGATGGTGCCCGAGGAGCGCGATGGCGAGCAGCGCGATAGCGGCGAGCTGGCGGGCAACACCAACGCCCGGGCCAACCTCGTCATCGTCACGCACGCAGCCACGGATGCAGCGCTGTCCGCCACCGTCGAGAGCCTGCGCACCCTCGACGTGGTCCGTGGCGTCAACTCGGTCATGCGCGTGGAAGGCTTCTGATGGCTCACCAGTGGCGCGGAGTGATCCGCGAGTACGCCGACCGGTTGCCCCTCCTCGAGGGCGCCCCCGTCGTCACCCTCCACGAGGGTGGGACGCCGCTCATCCACGCCGCCACGCTGTCCGCGCGGGTGGGCGCCGACGTTCACCTCAAGTACGAGGGGCTCAACCCGACCGGCTCGTTCAAGGACCGGGGGATGACGACGGCGATCTCGGTCGCTGCCCAGCACGGTGCCCGCGCCGTCATCTGCGCCAGCACCGGCAACACGAGCGCGTCGGCCGCGGCCTACGCCACCAAGGCGGGCATGACCTGCGGTGTCCTCGTCCCCGACGGCAAGATCGCCATGGGCAAGCTGAGCCAGGCGATCGCCCACGGCGCCACCCTGCTCCAGGTCGACGGCAACTTCGACGACTGCCTCACCCTCGCCCGCAA
>DASUQN010000222.1:0-7709 GCA_036280515.1 Intrasporangium sp.
GTGCCGTGGGTCGACCACGGCCTCCTCGAGGTAGAGCGTCGGGTCGCCGAAGGCGGACTCGGCCTCCCGCTGGGCGGCCTGGAGCGCGTCGGCGAGCAGCTCGGGCCGGTCCACGCGCCGCATCCCGCGTCCGCCGCCGCCCGACACCGCCTTCACGAAGAGCGGGTAGCCGATCTCGGCGGCCGCCCCCTCGAGCTCGGAGAGGTCGGCGGTCGCCACGGAGCCACGCAGCGTCGGCAGGCCGGCCTCGCGGGCGGCGTTGAGCGCCCGCGCCTTGTTGCCGGTCAGGTGCAGCACCGCAGGGGGAGGGCCGATGAACGTGAGGCCGGCGCGTTCGCAGGCTTCCGCCAGGCCAGGGTTCTCCGAGAGGAAGCCGTAGCCGGGATAGATGGCGTCGGCGCCGGCCTCGACCGCTTGGGCCACGATCGCCTCGTGGTCGAGGTAGGCGCGGACCGGGTGACCCTCCTCGCCGATCTGGTAGGCCTCGTCAGCCTTGAGCCGGTGCTCCGACTTGCGGTCCTCGTAGGGGAACACGGCCACCGTGCGGGCGCCGAGCTCGGTCGCGGCCCGGAAGGCCCGGACGGCGATCTCACCGCGGTTGGCGACGAGGACCTTGCGGAACATGTGACCTCCAAGCGTGGACGGCGTGCGTCTGGCAGCCTAGTGGCGCGGTGTGCAGGTGACCGTGGGACCGAGCACAGCGGCATACGGCCGGGAATGCGTGGTGGGAATGCAGGTGGCGGCAGGGTCGTTACGAAGGCATACTGTGGTCTCGCAGTAGTGGCGTTTGACAAGTGCACAGCGTGACGTGGACACCCCTCATGGGGGTGATCGGTTTCGACGGTGGTCGACACACCAGGGGAAGCGGGTCGAGGATGCAGGGTTATCTCGTTAACGCTCCTTGCAAACCAATAGGTGCCAACTCAAAGCGCACCGACTTCGCCCTCGCCGCCTGAGCGAGCCCCGAAGTCCGTCAGCCTGAGCTAGTTTCCGACTCAGTGCCTGGCGTCAGCTAGGAAACTTGCTGCGTGGTCATGTTGGGGGGCCACGCGGGACTCTTACTCAACTGGGCCTGTCGGGGAACGTGTGCGCGCGAGCCCTGGGGCCGAGAAAAGCCATAGCGCACTGCACCCGGAGAAGTCCTGGTCTCTCGTCATCGGACGCGGGTTCAATTCCCGCCACCTCCACCACTTCGTGGTGGCCACGTCGCGCTGTGCCGTATGCCGCTGGGCTGCGTCCCCAGCGGGGACCTGCCTTCCGCTTAGGCTGGGACTGTGCTGCGCGACCCGGACCTGATTCCCGAGCCGTGGCGCTCGAGAAGGTTCTTCCGGCCGCACCCCCTGCTGGCGCTGCCCCTCTTCCCCCTGGTCGGGTTTGTCGTCCTCCTGGCCGGTGCAATCGACGACCCCAGCGTCGAGGCCTGGGTCTGGGTGACGCACCTGCTGGCGCTCACCTTGGTCGCGTCCGTCGCGTCGCCGTGGCACCTGCCGAGGCGGCCGGTCTACGACCCGGTCGGGCGGACCATCACGTTCCCCGCCCGCGCAACGCTCGGGCTCATGCCCCTCGGGCTCGTGATCTGGGGTGTCGTGCTGCTCGTGCACTTCGAGCTGATGCGCCTGCTCGTCATCGACCGACAGATCCGCTTCGGGGACATCGACGTGCCGTGGTGGCTGACGCTGCCCATGGGATTCCTGATGATCGCGCTCGGGCTGTCCGTCGCCCGCCCGCCGGAGCTGCACCAGCTCATGGTCGGGGTCGACGGCCTGCACTTCGTGCACGGCAGGCAGGGTTTCTCGGCGCAGTGGGACCACATGCTGCGGATCCTGCCCAACCTCGAGCATCGGGTCCACCGCTGCATCCAGGTGTACGGGCCCGGCCTCGCCGCCCGCGACGCGCGGGGGCACCGGACACATCCGACGTTCCATGCCGATGTGCTCGACTCGGACGCGGTGCGCCTGTGGCTGACGCTGGACTACTACTTCCGGCACCCGTCAGACCGCGAGGAGCTGGGTACAGCGGCGTGTCGGGAGCGCCGTGCGCAATGGCGGCGGGTGCTGCCGCGCGAGATGGTCTAGACAAGCTGGCCCGAGGGTCCGGTCGGTGTCGCCGGTCGGTGTCGCCGGTCGGTCAGGCGATGCCACCCTGGGTGGCCGACTCCTCGGCGAGCTGCTGCTTGACCGGGGCCATGTCGAGCGCCTTCACCTGCTCGATGACGTTCTGCAGCGCCGACTGGGGCAGGGCGCCCGGCTGCGAGAAGACGAGCACGCCCTCCTTGAAGGCCATCAGCGTCGGGATCGAGGTGATGTTGGCCGCGCCGGCGAGGGCCTGCTCGGCCTCCGTGTCGACCTTGCCGAACACGATCCCCTCGTTGCCGCCCTCCTCGGACGCCGCCTCGAAGACCGGCGCGAACTGGCGGCACGGTCCACACCACGCCGCCCAGAAGTCCACCAGGACGATGTCGTTGTCGAGGACGGTGCGCTCGAACGTCTGTGCGGTCAGCTCAGTGGTTGCCATGTCTCTCCCAACGGTTGGTGCGTGGATCGTTATTCCGGCGGCGTATGCCGCTCAGCGCAGTTCCCAGGTCACCGTGACACTCGCGCTGAGCTCGAGATCACCGCCCTCCATCGGCATGCCGGCCGCCGAGTCCATGGCGGCCCTGGCCATCATCGGGCGCACGGGTTGGATGGGTGCGGCCCCGGACTCAGTCACCGCCAGCACGGCGCCGACCTCGGAGCGGGCCAGGGCGGCATACTGCTCCGCCTTGGCCCGCGCCTCGGCGAAGGCGGCGTCACGGGCGCGAGCCAGCCCCTCGGAGCGGTCGTCCACGTCGAGACGGACCTGATCGACGAGCAGGGCGTTGCCGACCTCGGACGCGGCGGCCTCGAGGATCTCGCCGACCTGGTCGAGCCGGCGCACCGTGAGGCCGAGCCGCTGCTGGGCCGTGAAGCCCACTGGGGTGCCGGTGTTGTCGTAGCGCTGGCTGACATTGGCATCGAGCGTCCGGATGTCCCGGTCGGGCACGCCCTCGTCGCGGACCACCCGGCCGACCGCAGCGATTCCCTTGGAGGCGCCGGTGAGGGCGGCTGCGACGTCCGGCGCGTCGTGGCCGATGCGCAGGTCGAGGCGGACGACGTCAGGAGTGACGGCCGCGCGGCCGGTCCCGATGACGGTGACGGTGCGCTCTGGCATGACCCCAACCTAACCCGTCAGGCTCATGTCGGGCCGGTTCGTAGACTGCGGGGGACATGGTGACGAGTGGACGGCGATGGTGGGTCGCGGCGGCCGCTCTGTCGGTCGTCGTGCACTTGGCTGTGCTCTACTGGCCGGTCGTCACCGTCGCAGGTCCGTTCTCGTGGACGGACAAGGCCGTGCACGTCCTCGTCTTTGCCCTCCCGACCTACGTCGTCGGGCGCCTCGTCGGCAGGCCCCTGTGGGTCGCGGCGGCGTTCGCGGCACACGCCCTGGTCAGCGAGCTCGCACAGCACCTGTTCCTGCCGGGTCGTTCCGGCGACCCCTGGGACGTCGTGGCGGATCTCGTCGGCGTCGTCCTCGCCACCGGCGCGCTCGCGGTCAGAGCACGCTCCGGCCGCTGGTAAACTCGACTGGTCCGACTCCGACCCATCTCGGAACCGTGGACGAGCCAATCGCCAATCGCGACTCGTATGGCTCGGCCGGCGAGGTGGCTGAAACGGCAGCTCGCACCATCCGGTGTGACCCGAGCGACGCGGAGCGGACCACACCACCGCGTGGCACCGATGCCCACCCGGTTGACATGGGCGCAGCTGGTGCGCCTGAGGCTCGTCTGCCAGGTCGTGTTCTTGACTCACGGCTCGAGACGAAGTCTGCTCGAGCAAGAGAGTTGAATACGCAATGCCCAAGAAGCCCACGTCCGGCGCGCCCAAGAAGGCTCGCTGGACCCCTGCCCAGAAGAAGGCGCGAGTCGTCACCGCAGCCACCAAGCCGCACCGCGGTCGCGAGGTCGGACAGAAGCCCGGCGCGCAGAAGTCCGGGGCGCGGTCCTCGCGGCCGGCTACCTCGGCGACCAGCCGCGCGGGCGGTCGCGAATGGCGAGCGCGGCGGGACGACCACCGCTCCTACGACCGTCGTGAAGAGAGTAACTCCGATCGGCGTGACGACCGCGCGCGGACCCGTCGTGATGAGAGCAGCTCCGACCGGCGTGACGAGCGTGGCGGCTACAACCGCCGTGACGACCACCGCTCCTACGACCGCCGTGACGACCGCGCGCGGACCCGTCGTGACGACCGTGGCGGCAACGACCGTGGCGGCAACGACCGTGGCGGCAACGACCGTCGCGACTCATGGCGTCAGCGCGACACCGGCCGCGACCGGTTCGCGCCGACCCCGTTCGAGGACGCCGAGGCCGATCGGCTCGAGGCCGACGCGTGGACAAAGGCTTCCCGCACGCCGGTGTCGGACGGTCCCGTCGAGGTTGGGGCGGACAACGGCTTCGCGGCTCTCGACCTCCCGGAGCGGCTCGTCGAGCGGCTGGCCCGCGACGGGATCACCGACCCGTTCCCGATCCAGGCGGCGACGATTCCCGACGCCGTGGCTGGCAAGGACGTCCTCGGCCGCGGCCGGACCGGCTCGGGCAAGACGCTGGCCTTCGGACTTCCCCTGATCGCCCGGCTCCTCGACCTGGGCCTGCGCAGGACGCCGCGTCGCCCCCACGCCATCGTGCTCGTGCCGACGCGCGAGCTCGCCATGCAGGTCTCGGATGCGCTCGAGCCGCTCGTGCACGTCGTCGGGCTTCGCCACAAGCTCGTGGCGGGTGGCCTGAGCTACACCACGCAGATCAACGCGCTGAACAAGGGGGTCGACATCCTCATCGCCACGCCGGGTCGGCTCAACGACCTGCTCGAACGCGGCGCGGTGGAGCTGGACGACATCCGGATCGCCGTGCTCGACGAGGCCGACCACATGGCCGAGATGGGCTTCCTGGCCGAGATCACGACGAGCCTCGACCTCATCCCGACCGACGGCCAGCGGCTGCTCTTCTCGGCGACCCTGGACAACGGCATCGACGACCTGGTGGAGCGTTACCTCACGGACCCCGTGGTCCACTCGACCGACGAGGCGACGGCCTCGGTGGAGACGATGGAGCACCACGTCCTCCTCATCGACCCACAGCACAAGAAGCTCATCACGGCCGAGCTCGCGAACCGCCCGGGGCGCACCCTCGTGTTCTGCCGGACCAAGCTCGGTGCCGACCGCGTGGCCAGCCAGCTGCGCGAGCAGGGGGTCCTCGCTGCCGCGCTGCACGGCGGTTTGAGCCAGGGCGCCCGCAACCGCGTCCTCGGCGCCTTCCGGGACGGCGCCCTGCCGGTCCTCGTCGCCACCGACGTCGCCGCACGTGGAATTCACGTCGACGACGTCTCGGTCGTGCTGCAGGTCGACCCGGCGGCTGACCACAAGGACTACCTGCACCGCTCTGGCCGCACGGCGCGCGCCGGTGACCGGGGCACCGTGGTGACGCTCGCGCTCCCGCACCAGCGCCGGACGATGGAGCGTCAACTGCGCGACGCGGGTCTGGGCATCTCTCCGGTCAAGGCCGCACCCGGCGACGCGATCATCGCTGCGACGGGAGCCACGGCTCCGTCCGGCGCCCCGATCGCTGACGAGGACTTCGCGCGCCTCATCGAGGGGCCGAAGCGCCACAAGCGTGGGCCCGGGGGCGCTCGTGGCCCCCGCGCGGGGTCGCGGGGCGGCTACCGCCCGCACCACGGTGCGGGCCATGACGAACGCCGGGGAGACCGTGGTGATCGTGCTCCGCGGGGTGAGCGCCGGCACCGGGGTCCGCGTGACGGTGAGCCACTCATCAGTCGCTGGGGTGACGAGAACCCGGCGCGGGACCGTCGCCGCCCGCGTTTCTGATCGCCGTCCCCCGGTGTGGAAGGCTTGCCCTCGTGAGCTCGACCTTCCACACCGGCCGCCTGCTCGTGGCCACCCCCTCCGTCGAAGGTGACGTGTTCCATCGTTCGGTCATCCTCATGCTGCACCACGACGACGCCGGCGCGCAGGGTGTGGTGCTCAACAAGCCCCTGTCGGCCGAGGTGGACTCCGTGCTGCCGGGGTGGCAGCGCGTGGTGACGGCCCCACCCGTGCTCTTCCAGGGTGGGCCGGTCGCGACGTCGTCGGCCCTGGGCATCGTCACAGTGCCGGGTGACGAGCCCGAGCCGCTCGGGGTGAAGCGACTCTTCGGCTCCATCGGCCTCGTGGACCTTGACGTCCCGACGCCGGTCGTCGCCGCTGAGCTCGCGGGGATGCGGATCTTCGCCGGCTACGCGGGCTGGGAGGGCGGTCAGCTCGAGGGCGAGATCCGCCGCGGCGACTGGTACGTCGTGGACGCCGAGGTGCGTGACGCGTTCACCGCCGACCCGGACGGACTCTGGCGCGCGGTCCTCCGTCGCCAACGCGACAGCCTGGCCTTCGTCGCCAACTTCCCCGACGACCCGTCGATGAACTGAGTGACCCATGCCGTATGCCGCTGAGCCCAGTCCCACGGGCCCGCCAGCTCCCGCTCGGGTTGCCTTCATCGACAGCGGTATCGGCCTGCTCGGCTACGCGGACGCGCTCCTGAGCCTCCGGCCCGACCTGGAGCTCGTCCTGGCGCTCGACCCCGACCACATGCCGTACGGCCCCCGTCCGCACGACGAGGTCAGGGAGCTCGTCCTGGCCCTGGCCAGGTCCGCCGCGTCGTACGAACCGAACGCCATCGTGGTCGCCTGCAACACCGCGTCCGTCCACGGCCTGGAGGCGCTCCGCGAGGAGTTCGAGCCGGACGACCACATCGTCGGGACCGTCCCGGCGATCCGACCGGCGGCCTCGACAGGCGGCCCGGTGGCGATCTGGTCCACCGCGGCCACGTCGACGAGCGACTACCTCCGCGGGCTCATCGACGCGTTCGCGTCGGACATCGAGACGCACTCGATCGCAGCGCTCGGCCTCGCCGAGGCCATCGAGCTCGCCGACCCGGACGCGATCGACCGGGCCATTGCCGAGGCGGTTGCCGTCTCCCCTCGGGACGTCAGCGCCCTCGTCCTCGGCTGCACGCACTACGGACTCGTCGCCGACCGGATCGCTGACGCCTGGAGCCGGCGGAGGGGGGCCGACGTGACGATCCTGGACTCGCCGCTCGCCGTGGCACGGCAAACGCTGCGCCGCATCGGTCTCGAGCCGGACGAGCACGCGGCCCCGAGCGCGGCTGCGCCGACCGTGCTGCTCAGCGGTCGGCCGAGCCAGCTCCCGGAGCGGCTCGCGGCGTATGCCCCCGGTGCCAAGCTGCTCGGCCGGCCGGACCCACGGCGGCCTACACTCACGTCATGAGCGTGATGCCTCCCGACCCCTTCGAGAACGAGCCGCAGCCCCTGCGCAGCGCCGGCACGGCGACCGTCGAGCGCGAGGAGGTCCGGGAGGAGCTCCAGGAGCCGGGCGACCACGAGCGCTTCTCGCACTACGTCCGCAAGGAGAAGATCCTCGAGAGCGCGCTCAGCGGAGAGCCGGTCGTCGCCCTCTGCGGCAAGATCTGGGTGCCCGGCCGCGACCCACAGAAGTTCCCCGTCTGCCCGGTGTGCAAGGAGATCTACGACGGACTGCGCGACCCGCAGGACGGCGGCAGCGGCGACAACAGCGGTGGCACCGGCGGTGGGGGCACCGGCTCCTGACCGGCTCGTGCGGCGGTGACCGCATGA
>DASUQN010000223.1:0-5668 GCA_036280515.1 Intrasporangium sp.
GGGTCATGCGGACCAACCTGCATGCCGTGCTGTGGCTCTGCCGGGCCGCGCTCCCACACCTCGAGCCGGGGTCGTGCATCATCAACACGACGTCCATCCAGGCCTACGACCCTTCGCCGGCGCTGCTCGACTACGCGGCGACCAAGGCGGCGCTCAACAACCTCACGGTGAACCTCGCACAGTCACTGGGTCCCAAGGGAATCCGCGTCAACGCCGTTGCCCCGGGCCCGATCTGGACCCCGCTGCAGCCGGCAACACGCGAGACCGAGAAGATCGAGACGTTCGGGTCCGACACCCCGCTGGGCCGGGCCGGCCAGCCCGGTGAGGTGGCCCCGGCGTACGTCTTCCTTGCGTCCCCGTCGGACGCCAGCTACGTCTCCGGGACGGTGCTCGGGGTGACGGGAGGCCAGGCGGTCTTCTGACCAGATAGCCGTATGCCGCTGGGCTCGCTCCCAGCGCAGGAGTGCGTTGGGCAGGGGGCGTAGTCTCGACACAGCTCCCTTGGCTGGGAGGTGGATGGATGGCAAGGACGGTTGGCGTTGAGGAGGAGATGCTCCTCGTCGACGTTCGCAATGGGCGGCCGCGGTCGGTGTCCGGACAGCTCGTCCTCCGTGCTGCGCTGAACAAGCATCCGGTCGCCGGCCTCGGCGTCCGCGGGGCTCTCGAGGGTGAGTTCCAGCAGCAGATGATCGAGACGCACACCGCGCCCGTCGAGTCGCTCGACGACCTGGACAAGGAGGTCCGACACTGGCGCAGCGAAGCGAGCTCGGCTGCGCGACAGGTGGATTCGACCGTCGCTGCCCTCGGGACGTCTCCGTTCCCCGTGACTCCCGTGCCGGTCCAGTCGACCCGCTACGCATGGATGCACGAGCGCTACCAGATCGTCGCTCGCCAGCACCTCACCTGCGGGCTGCACGTGCACGTCGCCGTCGACTCGGACGAGGAGGGAGTCGGCGTGCTGGACCGTATCCGCGTCTGGCTCCCGGCACTTCTCGCCCTGAGCGCGAACTCGCCCTTCTCGAACGGCGAGATCACGGGCTTCGCGAGCTGGCGCTCCCAGTCGTTCGGCCGATGGCCCTCCAACGGGCCGACGGAGCTCTTCGGCTCGGCGGCGGCCTACCACCGGATGGTCCGCGACCTGACGATGTCCTCCGTCATCCTCGACGAAGGAATGGTCTACTTCGACGCGCGCCTGTCCCAGCACTACCCGACCGTCGAGATCCGCGCGGCCGACGTCTGCCTCCGGGCGGCTGACACCCTCCTGATCGCAGCGCTCTGCCGCGGCCTCGTGGAGACGGCAGCGCGAGAGTGGGCGCGATCGGTCGAGGCGCCCGGGGTTCCGACGACGCTGGTGCGGTTCGCGATGTGGCAGGCCGCCCGCGAGGGAGTCTCCGGCCGGCTTCTGGACCCCTTCACCCTGCGCCCCCGTCCGGCCTGGGACGTCATCGACCGGCTCGTCGAGCACATCCGTCCGGCCCTGGGCGAGGCCGGGGACGTCGAGGTGGTCAAGGAGGGTCTGGAACGAGTCCGCACCCGCGGCAACGGCGCGCAGCTGCAGGTGCGCATGATGGAGCGCACAGGGCAGCTCATCGACGTGGTCGCCCACGCGGTCCGGGTGACGGCGGGCCACGAGGAGGACTGAGCGATGCCCCGCACCGCGGAGGAGTACCCGGGCGCGGAGCCCTTCGTTCCCGACCGGCCGACCCTGCGCCGCCTGCGCGAAGCGGTCGACGGCTGTCGCGGCTGCGACCTCTACCGCGACGCGACGCAGGGAGTCATGGGGGACGGGCCGGTGCCGGCACGGCTCATGCTCATCGGCGAGCAGCCGGGAGACAAGGAGGACCTCGCCGGCCTGCCCTTCGTCGGCCCGGCGGGCCGGCTGCTCGACCGGGCGCTCGGGGAGGCCGGTATGGAGCCGGGCGACGCCTTCCGCACCAACGTCGTCAAGCACTTCCGCCACGTCGACAAGGGCGGCAAGCGGATCCACAAGTCGCCCGTGCGTTGGCAGGTCGCTGCGTGCGAGCCCTGGCTGCTCGCCGAGCTCGGCCTCGTCAAGCCGGAGGTCGTCGTCATCCTCGGCAGCACGGCGGGCCAGGCGATCTTCGGTCCCGCGTTCCGTGTCGGTGAGGCGCGAGGTCGGCCCCTCGAATGGCCGAGGAGCGACGAGAGCGGCGAGCCATCGCGCATCGCCGAGGTGTCACTCGACCCGCCGCCCGTGGCGGTGGCGACCGCGCATCCGTCGTCGATCCTGCGCTCGCGGCAGCGTGAGGTGGACCGTGCCGCATTCGTGCACGACCTTGCCGTGGCCAAGGATCTGCTGGATCGCCACTGAGGGCGGCAGGGCTGGGTCGCCACGTCGAGTGCCGGCGAGCTCAGCGGCATACCCCTTCATCGTGCGATCACGCGTCACGCTCCCACGGTGCCTCTTCTCCCCACTTGGCGTAGTACTTGGCCAGGTGGCTGCGGACCCGGTCGCGGTCCCGCTTCGGCAGGTCGACCCCGCCACGAGAGCCCTGCATCACCGCTGCGGCTGCCATGACCCCACGAGGCACTGCCTTGAGCCGGCCGTCTACAACGTCAGCGATGAGCAGCTTGTAGGCGGTGAAGTTGTCCTTGTTGTCTGAGTCGTACCAGACGTGCGCGTCGCGGTACTGCTGGTTTGGGCCGTCCTCAGCGCCGGCCCAGTCCCTCACGCGCCGCTCCGCGGCCTCACCGTCCCAAGCTCGGTCGCGGTCGGCGAGGGGCAGGTCCTGGAAGCTCGTCACGCTCACGACGACTCCTTTCGCCCAGGTTGGTGCGTTACATCCTCGTGTTGCGCCGTTACCCCGGTGGCTGCGCGGCCAAACGGCCGCGTACGAAGGTGAACGGGGCCTACCGAACTTCGCTTTGGGCAGGTCGGTCGGCAGAAGTGTTCGTTTGTGTGGTGGTCGGGCGCTGCGCTTCCCCGCGAAGGTTGGAGGGACTTCACGAGCGGTTCAAACACGAGCTGACCCAGTCACCCGCACATGCAGGAGATGAGTCATGTCACGCATGAAGTCCGTTACCCCCACCACCAACCCCAGCCCGATCAGCCGCCGACGTGGCCGATTCGTCGAGAGGGACCGGAAGGCGGAGGAGCTGCTCCTCGAGCTCTCGCGTACAAAGAACTGCGCGGAGCGCGAAAGGCTCACCGATGAGATCGTCCGGCTCCACCTCGACCTCTGTGATGGGGTTGCAGCCCGCTACTCAGGGCGCAGCATCCCGACCGAGGACCTCGTCCAGGTCGCACGGCTCGCGCTCGTCGTCGCGATCCGGCGGTACCAGCCAGGACCCGGCACGTCGTTCATCGGCTACGCACTTCCGACGATCTCGGGCGAGCTGAAGCGGCACTTCCGGGACCACGGCTGGATGGTGCGCCCGCCTCGCCGGCTCCAGGAGCTCGGTCCCGTGCTGCGTCTCGCACGTGAGCACTGGGAGCAGGAGCACGGCACCAGTCCCACCGCCACGGACCTCGCCGAGGAGGTCGGGGTCGACCCCGACCACGTGGTCGAGTGCCTGTCGGCGGAGCACAGCTACCACCCGCTGTCGCTCGACCTCACCTTCGGCGACGACGAGTCGCGCTCCCTCGCGGAGAGCCTCGCCGAGCCCCAGGATGAGCTCGAGTCGGCCGCCGACCGCGTCTCGCTCTCCGCCGCCCTGGGCAGCCTGTCGCAGAAGGACCGTGAGCTGCTCCAGATGCGCTTCGTCGACGCGATGACGCAGAAGGAGATCGGTCTCGCGCTCGGCGTGAGCCAGATGCAGGTGTCCCGCCTCGTGCGTGCGGTGCTCGAGAAGCTCCGCGCACAGATGGGTGTCACGGTGGACGACGTCCGCGAGGTCGTCGCCGCCTGACCGTACCCGCTCCCCGTATTAAGGTAGACGCGCCGACACCTTGTCGGCGCGTCTACCTCAACCCGGACCAACTCGGACCAAGCCAACTCCCCATTCGGCGCGGAGGTGCGCTACGGTCGAACAGTCGGTGCGCCGGAGACGGCCGCTGATGGGTCAAACCATGGGCCCTCGGACACGTCAGCCTCGGAGTTGAACATGTCCCCAACGCTCACCATCATGAGCAACATCCACAAGGTCGCCTTCACGACGACCGACCCCGTAGAGATCGAGCAGATCTGCGCAGAGGAGCTCAGTGTCCCTCTTCGCCTGATCGGCTGCCCTGACGGGTACTACTTCTCCCTGTCGCACACGGACGCCGGCCGGTTCTCCATCGACGTCCTCACCACTGCCGGGATATCGGCGGAGCTGCGGGCAGCGGATCGTGCTGTACCTCCCGAGTCCGTCCTCTTCGTCACCGGTGAGCGCGGGCTGCTCACCTACGAGTCCGAAGCGGCTGGGGTACGGGAGCAGGTTGGTCCCGGTGAGTCCGTCTGCATCGCCTGGGACAACCGGCCCAGTCGAATTGACTGGACCGGGGACGAGCCGAGGGCGCGTGGCGTCCGCATCGACCTGGCCCTGCTGCGCGACGTCGCGGCCGCGACGACGGGCGTCCGGAACCTGGTGTTCACCGGCACCCGCCCGGTCAGCCACGCGGCCGAGCGCCACTGGCAGGAGACCGTCGACTACGTCTCCAGGACCTTGGCAGGGGGGCCCGGTGCCCCGGTCAGTCCGCTCGTCGTCGGGGAGTCCGCGCGGTTCCTCGCAGCCGTTGCCCTCTCCACGTTCCCCAACACGACGATGGAGGCGGTCCGCGTAGAGGTTCCTCGGGACCTGCCGATCACGGCCGAGACGGTGCGGGACGCGGTCTCCTTCATCGAGGAGCACGCTGACCAGGACCTCACCGCCGGCGACATCGCTGCATCGGCCGGGGTGACGCCACGGGCCATCCAGCTCGCCTTCCGGCGCCACCTCGACACGACGCCGATGGCCTACCTGCGCCGGGTGCGTCTGGCGCGGGTGCACGAGGAGCTCGAGCTCGCTGGTCCGCACGACGGTGTCACGGTCACCGCGGTGGCCTCCAAGTGGGGCTTCAGTGGGTCGAGCCGCTTCCCGTCCTACTACCGCGACACCTACGGCGAGTCCCCGGGCCAGACGCTGGCCAGCTGAGCTCTCCGTTTCTGGTTGGTGCCA
The DNA here is from genome assembly GCA_036280515.1 of Intrasporangium sp. Classification (GTDB taxonomy): domain Bacteria; phylum Actinomycetota; class Actinomycetes; order Actinomycetales; family Dermatophilaceae; genus Intrasporangium. Next base: position 5,101 of record DASUQN010000223.1, read on the forward strand.
GACGAGCATCCCACTGTTGGTCTGGACCAGTCAGGAGGCGCGACGAAGGCCCCGACCGCCCCTTGGGTTCTGTGTCCGCCGGATGAGCCGCCACCGCCTAGCCTTGGGCGGGTGGAGCTCGAGTTCAGCGGCGAGATCATCTGGTGGCGCGGGCCCTCGCCTTTCCACTTCGTCCCCGTGCCGGACGAGGAGTCAGCCCAGATCGAGGCGGCCAAGGAGCTGGTCACCTACGGCTGGGGCGTCATCCCGGTCACGGCCCAGGTCGGCCGGACGGAGTTCACGACATCGCTGTTCCCCAAGGACGGCCGGTTCCTCGTGCCACTCAAGGACCGCGTCCGCCGGGCCGAGGCACTCGAGCTCGGCGACGTCGTCGAACTCCGCCTCACCATCGATGTCTGACGCGGGCACGGCGGTCGCCTACGCGGGGGAGCCGGCCCCAGCGGGGCTCAACCTCACCGAGCTGGTCATCGGCAGGGCCGCTGCGGCGGCACCCGATCGCGCTGCACTGGCCGTCGTCACCGACGCCGCCGCACCGGCCGACGCGGTCGAACGCTGGACCTTCGGTGAG
>DASUQN010000224.1:0-13658 GCA_036280515.1 Intrasporangium sp.
GTCCAGGGGGCGTGGGTCAACGAGTCCGAGATCCACGAGGTGGTCAAGCGCGTCACCGCCCAGCTCAAGCCGAACTACGTCGAGAACGTCACCGTCGCTCAGCCCAAGAAGCAGATCGACGACGACATCGGCGATGACCTCGACGTGCTGCTGCAGGCGACCGAGCTCGTCGTGACGACGCAGTTCGGGTCGACGTCGATGCTGCAGCGCAAGCTGCGCGTCGGGTTCGCCAAGGCGGGGCGCCTCATGGACCTGCTCGAGTCCCGGGGGATCGTCGGCCCGAGCGAGGGGTCGAAGGCGCGCGACGTGCTCGTCCGCCCGGACGACCTGGAGCAGACCCTGGCGCTGCTGCGCGGAGAGGACGTCCCGCACCCCAACGAGCCGGTCGAGCCAGCCGAGGAACCCGTGCCGCTGGCTGCCGACGCGCACGTCGTCGAGAGACAGATGGTGGAGGGCGCGGCCGCTGAGGAGGGGGTGGCACGCGAGGCCAGCCGAGCGGCACACGACCCGATGTCCGTTGGAGACGGGCCGGTGCGGGCGGCGGCGATCGTCGTGCAGCGTGGCGAGCGCCGCGCGCACGGGGAGGACGTCGACGACCTGGCCAGTGGGCCGGTCGCAGCCTGGCAGCCGGGTGACCTGACCCCAGTCGTCACCGAGGACGACGACGAGTCGGAGGATGCCTGGCGGCTGACCGATCGGCGCGACGAGCGCTGATGAGCCACCGGTAGTCGGCCTCGCAGGTCTAGAGTCGGCGCCGTGAGCGCTTCACTGGAGCTGTGGCCCTCGACCGCGCGGCGACCCGGACCACCAACCCGCTGGGACCGACTCCGTCGAGGTTTCGTCGAGACCCCGTGCGCCGTGCTGCTGGCAGTACAGCTGGCGGCCCTGCTTGCCTACCCCTTCATGGAGACCGCGACGCTAGGCGAATTCCGCGAGTTCGGTCGGATGCTCTTCGGCCTCGTCGGGCTCGTCGTGCTGTTCCTCGCCATCCGTGCCGTCCAGGCGACGCCGGCGCACACCTGGGTCGCAGCCGTGGTGGGCGTGCCCGTGGTCGCCCTCACCGTCGCCGAGGCGGTCTGGCCCGACAGCGATCCGGTCCTCTTCTGGAGCTCGCTGCTGCACGCGCTCTTCTACTTCTACACGGGCTACGGGCTGCTCAGGTACATGTTCGCCGACAACTGGGTGACCCGCGACGAGCTCTTCGCAACGGGCGCGACGTTCACGGTGGTCGCCTGGGGTTTCGCCTATCTCTACGTCGCGGTCCAGATGATCTGGCCGGACTCCTTCACGATCTACGGCGAGGCCCTGCCGGGTGAGCGCTCGTGGTACGAGCTGCTCTACCTGTCCATCACGACGATGACGTCCACCGGCCTGTCCGACATCTCCGCGGTGACGCCGCACGCGCGGTCGTTCGTCATGCTCCAGATGATCACGGGAATGCTCTACGTCGCGCTCGTCGTCGCCCGCCTCGTCGGCCTCACCATTGCCCGCTTCCGCCAGTGAGGGAGGAGCCGCTCAGCCGTCGAGCTCCTCGATCGTCCTGAGGCTGGGTCCCCGTCTTTCCAGCAGGTCCCGCGAGACGGCCTCGACGTCCCGCATGACCCGCAGGGTGTTGCCGCGGACGAGCTGCGCGATGTCGGCATCGGACCAGTGGCGCTCGACGAGCGCAGCGACGAGTCGCGGGTAGCCGCTCACGTCCTCGAGCCCCACCGGATGGGTGTCGGTGCCGTCGTAGTCCCCTCCGATTCCCACGTGGTCGATGCCCGCGACGTCGCGCACGTGCTCGAGGTGGGCGACGACATCCTCGATGGTCGCGTCGGGCTTGGGGTGCTCGCGCCGGTAGCCGGTGGCGAAGCGCTGGAACGCGACCCAGTCCTTGGCGTCGACGCCGGCCTCTGCGGCGGCCGTGGCCGCCTCGAGGCGCCAGTGTGCGGTGGCAGGGGAGATGAACTCGGGGACGAAGGTCACCATGCACACGCCACTGTTGTCCCGGAGGGTCTCGAGCACGTCGTCCGGAACGTTGCGCGGCGAGTCACACACTGCTCGGGCGGAGGAGTGGCTGAAGATCACCGGTGCAGCACTCACCTCGAGGGCCTGCCTCATCGTCGATGCGGCGACATGGCTGAGGTCGACCATCATCCCGATCCGGTTCAGCTCCCGTACCACCTCGCGACCGAACGCCGTGAGCCCGCCCACGGCAGGGACGTCCGTGGCGGAGTCGGCCCACGGCACGTTGTCGTTGTGCGTGAGCGTGAGATACCGCACCCCCAGGACGTGGAGCGCCCGCAGGGCGGCGAGTGAGCACCCGATCGAGTGGCCACCCTCCGCGCCGAGGAGCGACGCGATTCGCCCCTGCGACCTGGCCACGTCGACGTCTGCGGCGGTCCGTGCGAGAGCAAGCTCAGCGGCATACGACCTGATCATGTGGTGGACGCCGTCGATCTGTTCGAGCGTGGCGGTGACGGCGGCGTCGCCCTGGAGGCTGCTCGGGACGAACACCGACCAGAACTGGGCCCCGACACCGCCCGCCCGGAGGCGGGGCAGGTCCGTGGCCGTCGAGGACACGCGGGCTGAGATGTCGAGACGCTCGAAGTCGTAACCGGCCTGCAGCCTGGCCTCCCAGGGGAGGTCGTTGTGGCCGTCCACGAGCGGGTGCTCGGCGAGGATTGCGTGAGCGCGGGCCAGGGCGTCGGGCATTCAGCCATTGAACACCGGCCCATCTAGAGTGGGTCGCATGACCCCTCCCGCCGCGACCCCGACCCGGAGTGTCGCCCTCGTCACGTTGGGGTGCACCCGCAACGAGGTCGACTCCGAGGAGCTCGCGGGCCGGCTGCAGGCGGAGGGGTGGACCATCGTCGACGACGCTGCGGAGGCGGACGTGGCGGTCGTCAACACGTGCGGCTTCGTCGAGCAGGCCAAGAAGGACTCCATCGATGCCCTGCTGGAGGCCTCGGACCTCAAGGAGGACGGGCGCACCCGGGCCGTCGTCGCGGTGGGCTGTCTCGCCGAGCGATACGGCAAGGACCTCGCTGAGCAGCTGCCGGAGGCCGATGCGGTCCTCGGCTTCGACTCGTACCGGGACCTGTCGACGCACCTGCGGACGATCCTCGGCGGCGGCCACGTGCCGAGCCATGCGCCGGGGGACCGGCGACGCCTGCTTCCCCTCTCGCCTGCCGCGCGGCAGGAGATGGCGGTGCAGGTGGCGCTCCCCGGCCACACCACCCAGCCGTATGCCGCTGAGCCGGGTCCCGCACCCGCCAGCGGGCCGCGCGTGGTCCGCGCCCGTCTCGACGGACGGCCCTGGGCGCCGCTCAAGATCGCATCGGGGTGCGACCGTCGCTGCTCGTTCTGCGCGATCCCGATGTTCCGTGGGGCCTTCGTCTCCCGGCCGCCCGCCGACATCGTCGCGGAGGCGCGCTGGCTCGCGGCCCGAGGCGTCAAGGAGCTCTTCCTCGTCTCCGAGAACTCGACCTCCTATGGCAAGGACCTCGGGGACCTGGGCCTGCTCGAGAAGCTGCTGCCGGAGCTGACCGCGGTGGACGGGATCGATCGCGTGCGGGTCAGCTATCTCCAGCCTGCCGAGATCCGCCCCGCGTTGCTCGAGGCGATGGCGCAGACTCCCGGTGTCGTCCCCTACTACGACATCTCCTTCCAGCACGCGTCCGAGCAAGTGCTGCGGCGCATGCGACGCTTCGGCTCGCGCGAGGCCTTCCTCGACCTGCTGGCGCGGGTGCGGGCGACGGCTCCCGAGGCCGGGATCCGGTGCAACGTCATCGTCGGCTTCCCCGGCGAGACGGAGCGGGACCTCGAGGAGCTCGAGACCTTCCTCACCGAGGGCAGGCTCGACGTGGTCGGCGTCTTCGGCTACTCCGACGAGGACGGGACCGAGGCGGAGACCTACACCGGGAAGCTGCCGGCAGAGGTCATCGCCGAGCATGTCGACCGCGTGACGCGTCTCGTCGAGGAGCTCAACGCGCAGCGCGCCGAGGAGCGGATCGGCGAGGCCGTCGAGATTCTCGTGGAAGAGGTCGACGGGGAGGACGGGCGGGTCATCGGACGCGCGGCGTTCCAGGGGCCCGACGTCGATGGCGTCACCTACGTGGAGGCTGGCGATGGGCGGCAGGCAGCAGTGGGCGACGTCGTGCCCGCCGTCGTCGTGGCGACGGAGGGCATCGACCTCGTCGCGGAGTGGCGATGATGGAGCCGCCTCTGTTACCGCACGGTGAGGGTCCGTCGCCCCGCCCCACGGACTGGAACATTCCCAATGCGCTGACCGTGCTCCGTTTCCTGCTCGTGCCGGTCTACGCCGTGCTCCTGCTCCATGACGGCGGGACCGATCCGTGGTGGCGCTTCTGGGCGTTCGTCGTCTTCGCGCTCGCCGCGGTGACCGACGGGATCGACGGGCGGCTCGCGCGCCGCAACGGCCAGATCACCAACTTCGGCAAGGTCGCGGACCCGATCGCCGACAAGGCCCTCACCGGGGCCGCCTTCATCGGGCTGTCGGCGCTGGGGCTGATCTGGTGGTGGGTGACCATCGTCATTCTCGTGCGCGAGATCGGGATCACGCTGCTCCGCTTCATCGTCATCCGCCACGGCGTGCTCCCGGCTGGGCGCGGCGGCAAGCTCAAGACGATGCTCCAGACCTTCGCGCTCGGTGGCCTCACACTGCCCCTCTGGGTCTTCCCACTCGCTGAGGTCTGGACCTGGCTGGCCCACGGGATCCTCGCGGCCGCGCTCGTCGTCACCGTTGTCTCGGGAGTCGACTACGTCTTCCAGGCCCTGAGCCTTCGGGAGAACAGTGAGCGGACCCGGGTGCGGCGTGCGGCGAGGGCCACCAGGCGCTCGGATGGCCTTCCGTGAGTGCGCGGTGACCGACCGCCGTAGCGTCTCCGAGCGGATCGTCGAGCACCTCACGTCGGCGGGGGAGACCGTCGCGTGTGCTGAGTCCCTGACGGCCGGACTCGTGTCAGCCACGATCGCGGACACCGCGGGTGCCTCGGTCGTGCTCCGTGGCGCCATCGTGGCGTATGCCGCGGACGTCAAGGTCGCGCTCCTCGGTGTCCCCGCGTCCGTCGTTGCCGAGGCGGGAACGGTGGACGCGCGCGTCGCGCGCGCCATGGCCGAGGGTGCGAGGCTCCGGCTGGGCGCGACCTGGGGCATCTCGACGACGGGTGTGGCAGGCCCGGGACCCGCCGAGGGCAAGCCGGCCGGCACCGTCCACCTCGCCGTCGCGGGACCGAGGGGAACAGTCACGAAGGACCTGCGGTTGAAGGGAACGCGTGCGGATGTGCGGAGAGCGGCCGCCGCCGCCGCGCTCGCGCTCGCTCTCGAGGTGGCAACCGACTCTGCCGCGTGGGGCCAGAGCCCCGTCGAGCGCGACCCGGCTCACGACGCGGACGGCCAAACCCCTGCGCCGTCCTGACGAGCAGGCGGTACGGTAGGAGCAGCGGCACCTGCTTCACGCACTTGACCAATGGACACGACGACGGATACGACCACTGGAGGAGGACAGCATGACCCTGTTGCGACGTGAGCTCGGAGATGTCCTCCGAGAGCGTCGGCGCGCACAGGGGCGCACGCTGCGTGAGGTCTCGGCCACCGCCTCCGTCTCGTTGGGCTATCTCAGTGAGGTGGAGCGGGGGGAGAAGGAGGCGTCCTCCGAGCTGCTGGCCTCCATCTGCGGCGCCCTGGAGCTGCCGCTTTCTCAGGTCCTCATCGACGTCTCGAGCCGCATGGCCGAGTCCGAGGGCCTCGCCCCCACCGTGACGCTGCCCGTCCCCTCGGAGGACGTCGTCGCGGCGTCTGCTGCCTGATCGCCCGCTGCGGGACCGTTGATCCGACAGCGACGTGGGTGGGCTCGGCTGGACCTGACCGGCCGGATCGTTCGACCGGTCAGGCTCGCTCTCGTCAGTTGGCGACGACGCGGATGGAGAACTCTGCCTCTCCGTCGCCGGTCACGTCTGACGTGATGCCGACCGAGCGCATCGCCTCGACCGCGGCCCGCGCTTCACCCTCGAGCTCAGGCAGGTAGAGCTTCTCGAGCCGGTCGAGGTCGACGTAGACGGCGTAGTCGGCGTCGGTCGCGTCACCGAGGGCAGCCTTGAACCCGCCCGTGTCGCCGAGGTTGCCACCCGACTTGAGCCGATCCACGTAGTCCGGGGTGGTCGCGACATAGAACCGGTCCCCGTCGACGCTCTTCGTCAGGATGCCTGCCGCGCCGCTCGCGTCCTCGATCGTCGTCACGACCTCCTCTGCGCGCTTGGGGTCGCTCGTCACGACCTTGGCGCCGATGGCTGGGACGTCGCCACCGAACTCCTGGTCCGGCAGGCTGAGCGTGAACGAGCTGCCGAGGAGGACCTTTAGGTCGTCCGGCAGCGCGATGCCGAGCTCGTCCTCGATGGCACCGAGCGCGTCGTCCATTCCGCTGGCCGATGCGGCGCCGTCGAGCTGCTTCTCCAGCTCGGGCCACGCCTGGTCGAGCAGCTGCGCCCCGCCGGAGATGTGCACGGCCGCCAGAGTGTCGTCGGGCAGGCTCGTGAGCTCGGACGCGTCGCCGTCGACCGGCTTGAGTGTCTGCGCGCCCCCGAACCCCCTGGCGATGCCGGCGAGCTCCGCGTAGTCGGGATCGAACCGCAGCGCGGCGGCCACTCGGCCCTGGACGTCCTGGGACCCGGCCTCCATCCCGAAGGCCTGCAGGTCGTCAGACAGCTCCTTGGAAGCGGGGCCGAGATTCCACCACGTCGCGGCCACGCCCTGCTCACCCAGGGCGGTCATGTCCTCGGTGAACGTCGCGTTCTGCGACAGCGAGCCCTTGTCGATGTCCGCGAGAGTGGCGTCGCCCTGGCCGTGCCTGGTGAAGAGGACGTAGCCGTCCTTCGCGCGAAGGTCGACGTCGTCTCCTCCCTCGCCGCAGTCTGCGAGGCGGCCGAGCGTCGACATGGCCTGGTCCTGGTCCTTGACCTGCAGCGCGACGACGACGTTGGGGTCGTCAGGTGTGCCGCCGGGCCGCAGGCCGAGGCCGACGCGGTCACCCAGCCACGGGTCGATGTCCCGTGGGAAGTCGAAGTCCTTGAGACAGTCCTCGTCCGACTCGGCGACGGCAAGGTCCCACAGCTTCTTGCGGGCGTCGCCCGACTCGAGGTCCTTGATCTCGGGGATCTTGCCCAGGAAGCGCACCGTCGCGAGCTTCTGGCCGGCCGACGGGTCGATGTCCACCTGGACGTAGCCAAAGGTGTCGCCCGGTAGGACGTCGGACGGGCGCGGGCCGCTGCCGCTCAGCTGTTGGATGGCGAATGCACCCCCGACACCGAGTACGAGGACGGTGGCCACGCCGCCGACGAGAAGCGCCCTGCTCGTCCTGCGGCGCTGCGAAGAAGCAGGGCCGGGGTCGCCATCGGTCGAGGGCGCATCCGTGAGCCCGACCGGCTCGGTGGCACCGGGAAAGGTGTACGAGCGCGGCCCGACTGGGGCGTGCTGTTGCGGGTTGTCCTCGGGCATGGGGCCGTCGGTCGGCTGGTTCATGGTGTTCCCCCTGGTTGATCGAGCCCGCGGCCGCGCGGGACGAGGTCGACCCTACAGGTCGCCTGGCCGGCTTTTCAGCGGGTTGGGACAACGGTCAGACGACGATTCGCGCCATGGCGGTTCCGCCTTGGGATGGCAGACTCAGTTCGTGCGGATGAGCCACTTCTGGACCTTGATGAACGACGAGTTCGGCCAGGCCTACGCCGGATCGCTGGCCCGCGACCATGTGCTCGGTGCGCTCGGCGGTCGCACCGTCCTCGAGGCACTCGAGCAGGGGGAGCCGCCACGCGCCGTCTGGGATGCACTCTGCGACGACATGGACGTCCCGCCCGAGCGCCGTCTCGGCCGCAGCGCGCGAGTGGCGCGTGGTGCCCAGGGAGGGCAGCCGGGAGGGAAGCCGTGACGCGAACGAGCCCAGCGGCATACGGCATCGAGCTGCTCCGCGGCGACATCACCACCGACTCGGAGGCGGATGCGATCGTCAACGCGGCCAACCAGTCGCTCCTCGGGGGCGGCGGGGTGGATGGGGCGATCCACCGGGCGGCGGGTCCGGAGCTGCTGGCGGAGTGCCGCACGCTCGGCGGCTGCGACACCGGCGACGCCAAGATCACGGGGGCGGGGCGGCTGCCGGTTCGACACGTCATCCATGCCGTGGGACCGGTCTGGCGTGGTGGCAGTGCCGGAGAGGCTGCTCTGCTGGCGTCGTGCTACCGACGGAGCATCGAGCTGGCCGCGGGTGCTGGGTGCGCAGTGGTGGCCTTCCCCGCGATCTCGTGCGGGATCTACGGCTACCCGGTGGAGCGGGCCGCGGGCGTCGCCGTGGGCGCGGTGGCCGAGGCGATGGCGGAGTTCGGTGTGGTCGAGCGGTCCCGCTTCTGGCTCTTCAGTGACGAGACGTATGCCGCTTTCGACCGAGCGCTCGAGGGTGCCGTCCGTCGGGAGTGACGGGTCTTTGACGCCGGTGTCGGCGTGTCGTGGGCGTCCTCCACTGCGTCGAACACGTGTTCGGTAGGGTGATCCACAGGTGGGGCGCCATGCTCGACGTCGTCCACAGGCCGTCTCGTGGAACAAACCCGATGTCGGTGCCCTCACCTAACGTCTGACCCGACAGCGAGACCGGACGAGCCGTCGCTGGGGGTCGAAGGTAGACGACCGCAGCGCAGACGGCAGATAGGTGACCGAGATGGCATCGGCGCAGGACAAGGACAAAGCCCTCTCCACGGTGATGGGGCAGATCGAGAAGAACTTCGGCAAGGGCGCCGTCATGCGCCTGGGCGACGACGTGCGCCCACCCATCGAGGTCATCCCGACGGGATCGATCGCCCTCGACGTCGCCCTCGGGATCGGTGGCCTGCCGCGCGGGCGGATCGTGGAGATCTACGGACCGGAGAGCAGTGGCAAGACGACTGTGGCGCTCCACGCAGTGGCCAACGCGCAAAAGGGCGGTGGCATCGCTGCCTTCATCGACGCCGAGCACGCGCTCGACCCGGAGTACGCGAAGAAACTCGGCGTCGACACCGATGCCCTGCTCGTGTCTCAGCCGGACACCGGCGAGCAGGCGCTCGAGATCGCGGACATGCTGATCCGTTCGGGCGCGCTCGACATCATCGTCATCGACTCTGTTGCGGCCCTCGTGCCCCGCGCCGAGATCGAGGGCGAGATGGGTGACAGCCACGTCGGCCTGCAGGCCCGCCTCATGAGCCAGGCGCTGCGCAAGCTGACTGGTGCACTGAATACCACTGGTACGACAGCGATCTTCATCAACCAGCTCCGCGAGAAGATCGGCGTCATGTTCGGGTGCATGAGCTACAGCACCCGTGTCACCCTCGCCGACGGGACGACGGAGAAGATCGGCAAGATCGTCAACCAGAAGCTGCCGGTCGAGGTGCGGACCTACGACCCGGAAACGAATCGGATCGTCGCGCGGCCCGTGACGAACTGGTTCGACAACGGCGTGACCGAGCGGTTCCTCCAGTTCATCGTCGAAAAGTCCGGTGGGAACGGGCGAGCACAGTTCGCGGCGACCGAGAACCACCTGGTTCGCACGCCCGGTGGCTGGTGCGAGGCCGGCGAGATCATTGCCGGCGATCGGGTCATGGTCAACGAGACGGCTCGCCTGAGCGAGCAGCAGTGGCAGGTCGTCCTCGGTGGTCTCATGGGCGACGGTCACCTCGCGCCGAACACCCGTGGGCGCAGCGGGGTTCGCTTCCGGATGGGTCATGGAGAGAAGCAGGTGGCCTACCTCGACTGGAAGGCGGCGCTCCTCGGCAACATCGGCCAGAGCAGGTCAGTGCGACCCAACGGTGCGGTGCACGTGGACCTGACACCCTTGCCCGAGCTCGGCCAGCTGCGCGAGGTCATGTACTGGGGAGATGGCAAGAAGCACCTCACCGACGACGTCATCAAGCTGCTCTCGCCCCTCGCCCTCGCGATCTGGTACATGGATGACGGGTGCTTCACGCTTCGGTCGAAGGGACTGCAGGCGCGCACCGCCGGCGGAAGCGGGCGGATCGAGATCGGTGTCGAGGCGATGAGCCCGGGGAGCCGCGACCGTCTCGTCGACTACCTGAGTGACACCCACGGGGTCGAGGCACGGTGGTTCCTCAGCGGCACGGCACAGAAGGCCGTGCTCCAGCTGACGACTGCGGGCACCGCTCGTTTTCAAGAGATTGTTGCGCCCTACATCCACCCATCGATGGACTACAAGCTCCTGCCGCGCTTCAGGGGTCAGTTCGTGGTCGAACCGGAGTTCGTCGAGCCGACCCAGGTGCTCGTCCCGGCGCGGGTCCTCGACGTTCACATCAAGCCAAAGACGCGGTCGATGCACCGATTCGACATCGAGGTGTCCGGCACGCACAACTACTTCGTCGACGGGGTCATGGTGCACAACAGTCCCGAGACGACGACGGGTGGCAAGGCGCTGAAGTTCTATGCGTCCGTGCGTCTCGACGTGCGTCGCATCGAGACGCTCAAGGACGGCACCGATCCGGTCGGCAACCGGACGCGGGTCAAGGTCGTCAAGAACAAGGTGTCGCCACCGTTCAAGCAGGCGGAGTTCGACATCCTCTACGGGCACGGCATCTCCCGTGAGGGCGGCCTCATCGACATGGGCGTCGAGCACGGCTTCATCCGCAAGGCCGGTGCCTGGTACACCTACGAGGGGGACCAGCTCGGGCAGGGCAAGGAGAACGCGCGGAACTTCCTGCGCGACAACCCCGATCTCGCCGACGAGATCGAGAAGAAGGTCAAGGAGAAGCTCGGCGTCGGACCCAAGGTCGACAAGCCCGCCGACGTCGCGGACGTGCCCGTCGAGTTCTGAGCCTGAGCCCTCGTGTCGGACGAGACCCACGACGACAAGCTTGCCCGCGCCGCGGCCGCCCTCGCGAAGGCAGAGGGTCTGGTCGCGGCGGAGGGACCAGGTCGAGGGCGTCGTTCGTGGACGCCCCCGCCCGAGGACCCCGAGCAGACCAGCTCGGAGGCCGATCCCGAGTCGGTCGCCCGCGCCATCGTGCTGCGTCAGCTGTCGATGGCCCCGCGCAGCCGGGCGCAACTCGAGCGCAAGCTGAGCCAGCGCGGCTGTCATCCGGAGGTGGCCGCTCGCGTCCTCGACCGGATGACGGAGGTCGGGTTGGTCGACGACGAGGCCTACGCCGAGATGCTCGTCCGCTCGAGGCAGGGCACGAAGGGTCTGGCTCGCAAGGGCCTGGTCCATGAGCTGCGCAGGCAGGGGATCGACCAGGAGACCGCCGAGGAGGCGCTCGGACACGTCGGCATCGACGACGAGCGCGCCAAGGCCGAGGAGCTGGTGGCGAAGAAGCTCCGGACCATGACGGGTCTGGCGCCCGACGTCCAGGCCCGCCGCCTCGCCGGCATGCTTGCACGCAAGGGTTACTCGGGCGAGGTCGCCTGGCCCGTCATCCGCGACGCCATCAACGACGCGCCCGAGCGCCAGCGCGACTGAGCGCTGGGTCGGGGACCAGGCCCAGCGGCATACGGCATGGGCGTGGTGGGCATGCGAAGGGGGCGGGGACCATGTGGTCCCCGCCCCCTTCTTGGAGGTCGGTGTCGCTCAGGCCTGGGACGGGACCAGCGCGATCGCCGACACGTCGAACTCGAGCTTGACCTTCTCGCTCACGAGGACGCCGCCGGTCTCGAGGGCCGCGTTGAACGTCAGGCCCCAGTCGGTGCGGTCGATGCTGGCCTCACCCTCGAAGCCGATGCGGAGGTTGCCGAACGGGTCCTTCGCGGAGCCGGTCTCCTCGAACGGGATGGTGATCGACTTGGTGACCGCGTTGATGGTCAGGTCACCGGTGATGGCCCACTCGGAGCCGTCGCGCACGACGTTGGTCGAGACGAAGGTGATCTCCGGGTAGTTCTCGACGTCGAAGAAGTCGGGGGTCTTGAGGTGGCCGTCGCGCTGCTCGTTGTGCGTCGTGACGCTGGCGGCCTTGATGACGACCTTGACGGAGGAGTTGGCCGGCGCCTGCGTGTCGACGTGGGCGGTGCCCTCGAACTCCTCGAAGTTGCCGCGGACCTTGGTCACCATGGCGTGGCGAGCGGAGAAGCCGATGCGGGTGTGGCTCGGGTCGAGCGTGTAGTCGCCGAAGATGTCGTTGATGGCGACGGAGGCGGCCTCAACGGTCTCGGTGGTCTCGGCCTTGGTGCGGTTGAACAGTCCCATTGTCAGTCCTTAGGGGGTTGTGGTTGAACCTTCAACGACAACTATGCAGGACATTCGTTGAACTGTCAAGTATCGCGTCGTCGAGTCTACTCGGCGTGCCTGCTCCGGATCATCCCGTCCGAGGCGTGAGCCCCGACGACGTACCCTTGTCGGTGCCATGACGATGCGGAAGACCATGCCCAGGACCTACGACGTGCGGACGCACGGCTGCCAGATGAACGTCCACGACAGCGAGCGCCTCGCCGGCCTGCTCGAGACGGCGGGCTACGTCGACCTGGCCAGCCTGCCTCAGGACGCGCGACCGGAGGTCGCCGACGTCGTCGTCTTCAACACCTGCGCCGTGCGCGAGAACGCAGACAACAAGCTCTACGGCAACCTGGGCCAGCTCCGTCAGGCCAAGCTCAAGAACCCCGGGATGCAGATCGCCGTGGGCGGCTGCATGGCCCAGAAGGACCGCGGCACGATCGTCGAGCGGGCTCCATGGGTCGATGTCGTCTTCGGCACGCACAACATCGGCTCCCTGCCGGCATTGTTGGATCGGGCAGCGCACAACAAGCGCGCCGAGGTCGAGATCCTCGAGAGTCTGGAGACCTTCCCGTCGACGCTTCCGACGCGGCGGGACTCGGCCTACAGCGGGTGGGTCTCGATCTCGGTCGGCTGCAACAACACGTGCACGTTCTGCATCGTGCCGAGCCTCCGGGGCAGGGAGCAGGACCGCCGCCCGGGCGAGATCCTCGCCGAGATCGAGGCGCTCGTCGGGCTGGGTGTTGTCGAGATCACCCTGTTGGGACAGAACGTCAACACCTATGGTGTCGAGTTCGGCGACCGGCTCGCGTTCGGCAAGCTGCTGCGCGCCTGCGGCGAGATGGAGGGGCTCGAGCGGGTCCGCTTCACGAGCCCCCATCCGGCCGCCTTCACGGACGACGTCATCCTCGCGATGGCCGAGACGCCGAACGTCATGCCGAGCCTGCACATGCCGCTCCAGTCTGGCTCCGACAAGGTCCTGAAGGACATGCGCCGCTCCTACCGCAGCGCCAGGTTCCTCCGCATCCTCGACGCCGTCCGCGATCACATCCCGCACGCCGCGATCACGACCGACATCATCGTCGGGTTCCCGGGGGAGACCGAGGAGGACTTCCAGGGCACGCTCGACGTGGTGCGCCAGGCCCGGTTCTCGAGCGCCTTCACGTTCCAGTACTCCATCCGCGCAGGCACCCCCGCGGCGACCATGCCCGGCCAGGTGCCCAAGGCGGTCGTGCAGGAGCGGTTCGACCGGCTCATCGCCCTCCAGGAGGAGGTCAGCTGGGTGGAGAACCGGCGTCTCGAGGGCCAGCCGGTGGAGGTGCTCGTCGCACCTGCCGAGGGACGCAAGGATGCCGCGACCCACCGCCTCTCCGGCCGTGCCCGCGACAACCGCCTCGTCCACTTCGCGGTGCCCGAGGGAGCCGTGGTCCCC
>DASUQN010000225.1:0-3846 GCA_036280515.1 Intrasporangium sp.
GGGCCTCGCAGCTCGCCGGCCGTCGGCTCGACCTGCTCGACGCCCAGGACAACGTCACGGCCGGCGTCGTCATCCTGCGCGCGCTCCAGTCCAGCGCCGACTCCATCGAGGAGGCCGTCGCCGGTTACTACCAGGGCCTGCGGTCGGTCCGGACCAAGGGGATGTTCGCGGACACCAAGAAGTACGTCGCCGCGGTGCAGGCACACATGAGGTGGTTGTGACCTCCCTCGCCCCGGACCGCGCCCACCTCCCGAGGTTCGCCGTCGGCTGCCCGTAAACTTCCTGCGTGACGTCCAGCGTGGCGGACGCACTCGTCGGCAGAGTGATCGACGGGCGCTACCGCATCCTCTCGCACCTCGCAGACGGTGGCATGGCCTCTGTCTACGTGGCGATGGACGGGCGCCTCGACCGCGAGGTTGCCCTCAAGATCATGCGCTCCGGACTGGCGACCGACACCGTCTCCGTCGAGCGCTTCCGCAGCGAGGCCCGGGCCGCCGCGCGTCTCAGCCATCCCAACGTCGTCGCCGTCTACGACCAGGGTGAGGACAACGGTGACGTGTTCCTGGCGATGGAGCTCGTGCACGGCAAGACGCTGCGCGAGGTGATCCACGAGGAGGCTCCCCTCACCGCCCGCGAGGCGCTCGCCATCCTCGAGCCCGTCCTCGCCGCGCTGCGGGCGGCCCACACGGCGGGAATCATCCACCGCGACGTCAAGCCCGAGAACGTCATCGTCCGCACGGACGGCGAGATCAAGGTCGCGGATTTCGGCTTGGCCCGCGCGATCACCACCCAGACGGCCACGAGCCAGACCGGCGTCCTGCTCGGCACGGCCTCGTACCTCTCACCCGAGCAGGTCGAGGGTGGTCCCGCCGACCAGCGCAGCGACGTCTACGCGGCGGGTCTGCTCCTCTTCGAGATGCTGACCGGGCGCAAGGCGGTCACGGGTGACACCCCGATCCAGATCGCCTACCGGCACGTCCACCAAGGCGTTCCCCAGCCGTCCTCCATCGTCTCCGCAGTCCCCGCCGACCTCGACGTCCTCGTCGCCAGAGCCACCGCACAGAACCCGGACGACCGTTTCGGGTCGGCGGCCGAGTTCCTCAGCACGATGCGATCGGTCCGACGCGCACTGACGGAGGGCGAGCTCGACCGCGTCCCCATCACCGCGCCGCTGTTGATCGACGGCACCGCGACCGACGGTCGTGATGGTCCTCGTGGCCAGTCCGACCTGAGCGACCGCATCAGCCCGCCCGTCGGCGCCCCGACGTGGCAAGGCCCCGTCGGGCAGCCCGCCCAATCGGACCTCTGGCCCGCTGACCGCCGCACGCCGGCGATCCTCGAGACGACCGCAGCGCTGCCGCTCCCGGCGGACGACGGCCGCACTGCCGGGGGCGGGGACACGCGCAGCTCGCGCCGGGCGCGAGCCCGCCGGCGCCAACCCTGGCCGTGGGTGGTCGCCGCCGTGCTCCTCGCCGTCGCGGGCGCCGGAGGATGGTGGTTCACGGCGGGGCCGGGCGGGACGACCGTCGTGCCCAAGGCCATCAGTCAGACCCTCGACGACGCGGCGACGGCACTGGACCTCGCCTCCCTGCGGTTCGAGTCGAGTGAGGCCTTCTCCGAGACCGTCCCCAAGGGTGCAGTCATCTCGATGCAGCCCGCGGCCGGCACCGAGGTGTCGAAGCAGTCCCTCGTCCTGCTCGTCGTCTCGAAGGGACCCGAGCGCTACGACGTACCCAGGCTCGTCGGCGTCAAGGGGTCGGGGCTCCGTGACGTCCTCGCGCCGCTGACGCTGAAGAGCAAGTCCAGCGAGGATTGGAGCGAGACCGTGCCGAAGGGCGTGGTCATCTCCCAGAAGCCCGCGCCGGGGACCGCCGTCAAGCGGGGCACCGTCGTCGAGGTCGTCGTCTCTCAGGGGCGCCAGCCCATCGCGGTGCCGGACGTGCGCCAGCTCCACATCGACGAGGCCATCGCGAAGCTCACCGAAGCGGGCCTCACACCGGTCCGCGCCGAGGACGTCCACCACGACACGATCCCGGCCGGCCACGTGGTCTCGCAGCAGCCGGAGAGCGGCACCCTCTTCCGCGGGGACGAGGTCACGGTCGCCGCCTCGAGTGGTCCTGTCATGGTCCAGGTCCCCGACCTGCTCGGCAAGCCGGTCCAGGAGGCGGAGGCGGCGCTGGGGGCACTCGGCTTCAAGGTCGAGGTCCAGCGACCGCTCGGCACCTTCTTCGAGCTCGTCCGCAACCAGAGCGTGCCCGGGGGTCAGCCGGCGCCGCAGGGGAGCACGATCATCCTCACCGTGGTCTGACGCCGCCGTGCAGCACGCCGCGCGGTCGCGCCTCGCCACGATCCTGCTCGTCGCCCTCACCGCAGTGTGGGGCTCGACGTTCTTCCTCATCAAGGACCTCGTCGAGCACGTGCCGCCGGTCGACTTCCTCGCGGTGCGGTTCACCATCGCGGCGGTCATCATGGTCATCCTCTTCTGGCGGCCGCTCCGGGCACTGCGCGGCCGCCAGGTGTGGATCGGCATCTGGCTCGGGGCGCTCTACGGCCTCGCTCAGATCTTCCAGACCCAGGGCCTGGCCAGCACGCCCGCCTCGGTGTCCGGATTCATCACCGGCACCTACGTCGTCCTGACCCCGCTCATCACCGCCGTCGTTCTCCGCGAGCGGGTGCCCGGCACGACATGGGCTGCGGTCGGCCTCGCGACCGCAGGGCTCGCGCTGCTGTCGCTCAACGGCCTGTCGGTCGGCTTCGGTGAGGCCATCACGCTGCTCGCGGCCGCCCTCTACGCGCTGCACATCGTCGGGCTCGGGCGCCACAGCTCACACCAGATCGCGACCGGCCTGTCCGTCGTCCAGATGGTCGTCATCGCCGTCATCTGCAGCATCGGGGCCCTCCCCGAGGGCGTCGTGCTGCCCGCGACCCCGGCTCACTGGGCCTCGGTGCTCTACATGGTGGTCTTCGCGAGCATCCTCGCCCTCTGGGTGCAGACGTGGGCGCAGGCGCACATGCCGGCAACGAGGGCCGCGATCGTCATGACGATGGAGCCGGTCTTCGCCACCTTCTTCGCCGTCTGGCTCGGCGGGGAGTCGCTGACGTCGCGGATGCTTCTCGGGGGCGCCCTCGTGCTCGCGGCCATGTTCGCCGTCGAGCTGCTCGCCCGCCGGCGTCCGGGTGAGCTACCGGCCGAAACGCTCCACCACGAGGTCTGAGACCCGCCACGGCGAAAAGGTGAGGTAGGCCGCTGAGCCGGCTCAGCGGCATACGTCAAGGTCCCAGCCCTGCCGCCCACGCACCCAGCAACACACCGAGAACCAGACGACGCAAGGGGATCCGATCCCGGTGTGCTGCGGACTACACGGTTTGTTGGCCGCCGCGCGACAGGAGCGAGGTGAGCACGTCGATGGCGTGCCCGGTCGCCTCGTCATCGACGTCGAGGTGCCAGACCAGCCGCACCGCGCGGGGGCTGACGGCGTAGCTGCGGACTCCGCGGGTGAGCACCGCAGCCACGAACTCGGGAGCCGCCCACCCGGCCGCGCCGACGTCCACCATGACGATGTTCGTCTCGACCGTCGCCAGGTCGACGCTGCCCGGCGCTGCCTCGGCCATCGCCTCCGCAGCGCGTCGCGCCCGGGCGTGGTCGACCGACAGACGGTCGATGTGGTGCTCGAGAGCCCACAGGCCAGCAGCCGCGAGGATGCCCGCCTGACGCATGCCGCCGCCGAAGCGCTTGCGCCAGATCCGTGCCTCGGCGATCGCCTCCGCCCCGCCCACGAGGACGCTGCCGACCGGTGCTCCCAGCCCTTTGCTGAGGCAGACCGACACCGTGTCGAACTCCCGGCC
>DASUQN010000226.1:0-3748 GCA_036280515.1 Intrasporangium sp.
GCCACGGTTCGACAGCGGAGCGGTCGCGGCCGCCAGGACACCGCCGCCGAGGACCCCGAGCAGCAGTCCGACGACGAGGGCCAGGAAGAAGCCGCCCCAGCCGCCGTCGGACAGCGCGTACGCCGTGTAGGCGCCGACGAGGTAGAGCGTGCCGTGGGCGAGGTTGAGCACGTCCATCATGCCGAAGACGAGGGAGAGGCCAACGGCCAGCGTGAACAGCAGCAGGCCGTAGGCCACTCCATCCACCATGCTGACGAGGTTGTTGTCGATCCAGCCCACCATGGCGTCGATGTCTTTCTGTCAGAACGTGGTTGGTGGCGTGAATCGTGCCGTCAGCCGAGGACCCCGAGCTCGGAGATGACGACGTTGGTGAGCTTGCCGGCGACCTCCTGGACCTCGCGCAGGTACCACATCTGCTTCGGTGTCCCGTTGTCGTTGAACGACCACGGACCACGGGGGCTGTCGATCTCGCCGACTCCGCCGATCGCCTCGTTGATCGCCTCGCTCGTTGCGTTGGCGCCGGCTGCGGCGACGGCCTTGTCGATGACCTGGGCCGCGTCGTACGAGGCCATCGCGTAGGTCGTCGGGGTCCGACCCGTTGCCGCGGTATAGCCCTCGACGAACCGCTTGTTGGTCTCGTTGTCGAGGTCCGCGGAGTAGTTCATCGACGTGAGGGTGCCGAGAGCCGCCTTGCCCTGGGCGTCGAGGACGCCACCCTCGGTGAGGAACCCGGCGGAGTAGTGCATCACCTTGCCGGTCAGGCCGAACTGGTCGAACTGCTTGACGAAGTCGACCGCCGCGCCGCCGGCGTAGAAGGTGAACACCTGGGTTGCACCCGACTTCTGGAGGCCCGCGAGGAAGGGCTGGAAGTTCTTCGTCGCCGGGAACGGCGTGTACACCTCGTCCGCGACCTCGCCGCCAGCAGGCACGAACGTCTCCTTGAAGCCGGCGACCTCGTCCTTGCCGGCCTGGTAGTCCGCGGCAAGGAGGTAGACCGGTCCCTTGTTCTGCTTGGCCACGTAGCCGCCGAGGGCCTTGCCGGGCTCGTCGTTGACGTAGGACGTGCGCCAGACGAACTTCTTGCCCGTCAGGGTGGTCGGTGACGCGTTGGAGCCGACGAGCGGGATGCCGCTCGTCTCGAAGAGGTCGACGGTGCCATTCATGACCGCGGAGCTGACGATGCCCGTGACCACGTCGACCTGGTCCTGCTTGACCAGCTTGTCGGCCGCCGCCTTGCCGCTGTCGGCGGTCTCGCCCTCGTCCGCGAGGATGACCTCTACGTCACGGCCGCCGAGCTTGTTGCCCTTCTCCTTGAGATAGGTCTCGAAGCCGGCCTTCATGTCGTCGCCGAGGGACTTGTACACACCCGACTGGGGCACGAGCAGGCCGATCTTGAGCGGGCCGGAGGCACCGGTCTCGGGCGCGTCGTCGCCGCCGCCGAGGGTGCTGTCGCCGCAGGCCGCAAGACCCAGGGTGAGGACCAGCGCTGATGCGAGGGGGACGGCGGTGGAAAGGGAGCGGAACCTCATGGTGACGTCCTTGTCGGTGAGTTCGGCTGGTTCGACGACAATATGACGGATTGAGGACGCCCGTCCATGTCACGACATAACGTTGAGAGCACGCTCGGTCAGCGGGAGCAGCTCGTCGCACACGTCGAAGTGGTGGCAACCCTCGACGGCCAGCGGCCCCATCGCCACCCCGGGCCAGGCAGCGACCAGGTCGCGTGACTGGGCATGGAAGGCAGGGGACTCGAGCGCACCCAGGGCGACGAGAAAGGGCACGTCTGTCGTCGGCCGCCTCCGCGCCGGGCTGAGGGCCGAGACCTCGAGCGGCGTGAGGTCGACGACCGGCTGCAGCGAGGTCCGGGTGAGGGGCTCGAGGTCGTAGAGGCCGGAGATACCCACGGCTGCGGCGATGCGTGGTGGATCTGCACCGAGGGTCGCCCAGTCGGTGCTGTGCACGATCGCGGCCAGGTGGCCACCGGCCGAGTGCCCAGTGACGACGAGAGGCTCGGCAAAGCGCCGGGACAGGTGCAGGACGGCGTCGCGCACCTGGCTGACGATGTCAGTCACGTGGACCGAGGGCGCGAGGTCGTAGCTGACGACGGCCAGGCGATGCCCCGCCTCGACCAGTGCCGGCGCGAGATAGCTGAAGTGGTCCTTGTAGAAGGCGCGCCAGTAGCCGCCGTGGATGAACAGCACCGTCGCCCGCGCCGGTCCCGCAGCGGGGGAGAACACGTCCATCACCTCGTGCACACCCGCTCCGTAGGCGAGCTCAGCCGGCGGCATCGCAGCCCGGACCTCGGCGCTCCGCCTCGCCCACTCGTCGAACAGCTCCGTCGCGTTGGGGACGGTGAGGCCGGGGAGGTACTCGAGGTCGAGCTCGCCTGCGGTCATGGCCCGTTCTCGCACCTCAGTCCGGCAGGACGGCGAAGCCCTGGACCTCGACGAGGGCCTCCTCGTCCCACAGCCGGGCCACCCCGATGCCGGCCATCGCCGGGTAGGCGGCGCCGACGAGGCGGCGCCAGACCGCTCCGATCTCACGGGAGTTCGCCCGGTAGTCGTCCATGTCGACGATGTAGATCGTCACGCTGGCCAGGTGCTCCGGCTCGCCCCCGGCGGCTCGCAGCGAGGTGAGCATCGACGTGAGCGCCCGCTCGAACTGCTCGACGACGGTGTCGCCGACGATGCGGCCCCCCTCGTCGAGCGCCGTCTGCCCCGCGAGGAACACCGTGCGCCCCCGGCCCACGACGGCGTGGCTGAACCCGCTCGGTCGGCCGAGCTCGGGAGGGTTCACGTGCTCGAGCGCGCTCATGACTGGACTGCACCTCCGTCGACGTTGATGGCCTGGCCGGTGATCGCCGGAGTCGTCACGCAGAGCAGCACGGCGGCCGCCACCTCCTCCGGCCGGATCAGCCGACCGATCGGCTGCTTGGCCTCGAGCACGGCTCGGGCCTCGGCCTCCGTGCGTCCGGTGCTGGCGACGATGCCCGCGACGGTCGCGTCGGTCATCGGCGTGTCCACGTACCCCGGGCACACGGCGTTCACGGTCACGCCGGTGCCCGCGAGCTCGGCGGCGGCCGACCGCACGAGACCGAGCACGCCGTGCTTGCTCGCGGTGTAGGCCGCGATGTACGGCTCGCCGACCTTGGCCGAGACCGACGCGATGACGACGACTCGACCGTGCCCGCGGTCCGTCATGGCGGGGAGCGCTCGCCGCAGGCACCGGAACGGAGCCGTGAGGTTGAGGTCGAGCATTCGCTGCCACTGCTCGTCGCTCGTCTTCGCCAGCCGCGCGGACGTGCCGGCTCCGGCGTTGGCGACGAGGACGTCGACGGTCCCGAGGTCGGCCTCGACCCGTTCGAACAGCTCGTCAACGAACCCTCGGTCGGTGATGTCGCCCGGCACGACGAGGGTCGAGCCTGGGCAGGCGGCCGCCGTCTCCTTGAGCTCGGTCGCGTTGCGGGACGTGAGGGCAACCGCGTGACCAGCCTCGCTGAGCGCCACCGCAACGGCCCGCCCGATGCCCCGCCCGGCGCCCGAGACGAGCGCGACGGGCGGCGCGGCGGTGTCGGTCACGTCACAGACATTGCCATTCGTCCGTTACGACCGTCAACATTGCGACATATGAGCTCCCTCGCCGATGTCTACCTCATCGACGCCGTCCGGACGGTCTTCGGCAAGAACCGCGGCGCCCTCTCGGGGATCCGCACCGACGACCTCGCGGCGCTGCCCATCCAGGAGCTCGT
>DASUQN010000227.1:0-8107 GCA_036280515.1 Intrasporangium sp.
TTGGCCTTCTCGCCGTTGATGAGACTCGTGTTCATGGCGTAGTTGAGCACTGCGTACGCCACGGCGTCCGAGTTCGCCTCGAGCGCCGCGAGGTTGACGTTGGCGAAGGTGTCGCAGGCCGAGTGGTAGCACGGGTCGTACGCGACGCCGGCCGTGCCGCCGAAGATGGCGGCCTCCTCCGCCGTCTTGATGCCCTCGGCGCCGGTGAAGAGTCCACCGGACGGGATGCCGACCGCGATGAACGGCCCGTAGTCAGAGCGGCCCGAGAAGTCGGTTCCCTTGTAGGGCAGGCCGCGCATCTCGAAGAACTCCTCGAACGTCCTCTCGATCTGGGCCGACCCCTCCGGTCCGGGACCAGCTCCGACGCCGTCCGAGTCGTCGCCGTCGTAGATGCCGAAGAAGTGGTTCGGCGAGCCGATCATGTCGAAGTTGAGGTAGAGCGCGATCCTGTCCAGCTCCGCCTGGGGCAGGTGGGTGACGTAGTAGGTCGACCCGACGAGACTCGCCTCCTCGGCGCCCCACCAGGCGAAGCGCACGGTGTTCTGCGGCTTGACCTTGCCGAGGTTCTCGGCGATCTCGATGAGGGCTGCCGACCCGCTGCCGTTGTCATTGATACCGGGTCCGGCGTCGACCGAGTCGAGGTGGGCGCCGGCCATGACGACGTTGTTGGCGTTCTTGCCGGGCAGCTCGGCGAGCACGTTGCTCGTCGTCGCCGTGCCGCGGAACGTCGAGGTGACGATGTGCACGACCAGTCCGGACGTGGCAGCGAGGGCTTGGCCGACCTCTTGGCTCGTCTGCACGACGGGGATCTCGAGCGTGAAGTCGCTGCCCAGGGTGCCGCTCAAGGGGCCGGGGATGTTGTTGTAGATGATGACTCCGACGGCTCCCGCATTGGCGGCGTTGGTCGCCTTGATGGCGAAGGTGCACGCACCCCGAGAGATCAGGGCAATGTTCCCGGCCGTGAAGCCCACGAAGTCGGTGGGCTCGCAACCGGGCGTCGCGTCTGCCGGAGGTGCGGGGAGCGCCGTCACCGCAGCCTCCACATCGCCGCTGCCGGAATAGGTCATGGTCGTGGCGTCGATGGGTCCCGGGTTGGGAGCGACCTGCTCGACCACGGCGGGCGCGAGGTTGATGAAGGCCTGGTACTGGAACTCCTGCGTGGTGACGTTCCAGCCTGCCGACTCGAGCCGGTTGACGACGTAGTCGGCTGACGCGTCATACCCTGGGGTGCCCGACGCGCGGGTGCCGCCATTGTCGTCCGCGATCTGCTGGAAGGCGGCCTGGTGCTCGCGGACCCCCTCGACGGTCACGCACTCGAGGAGGTTCCCGATGGTGTTGTTGGTGCGGGTCTCGCAAGCCGGTGATGCGGCCGATGCGGTCACGGCCGCGGCGGTGCCGCCGCCAGCCACGAGCAGCGCCGCCACGAAGGCTGCGGCCGTGCGATGTGTGCGTTGACTCATGTGGTTGCTCTCTCTCGATCGGTTCCGCCGGGCGATGGCGCCGACGGCATGCGACAGGTCTGTTGGGTGGTCAGGCGTGAGAGTGCGAGACGTGGGTCAATCGGCAACTCAGATCCGCGCGCTCGGAGGGTGGGCGCCGCGCTGCGCCGTCTGGAGGCTTGCTGACATCGTCGTCCGCATTCCCTTCGCCCCAAGGGCTCTGGTCGTTTCGGCACAACCTAGCGATGGAGTGCGTGGGTGGGAAGAGCGCGACGTGCGCTGATTCGTGGCCCATCGCCCGACTGTCGCCCGTTTGGGCGACATATCAGCCAAACGGCCGTGAGCCGCCTTTCTGCGCGGCTGTCCCCATCTCGTGAACCCGCGGTGCACCCTGTCCACAGGAGGATCCACTGCCCGACGACTGGGTCGGCTGGGCAAGGGCACGCTCCGGGGATGGATCTCGCCCTCATCGCTCGTGACTCCGTCTTTCCGTTGAGCCGTGCGCTGTCAGCGGGCATCGGCCCCGACGAGCTGAGCCGTCGGCTGCGCGCCGGCGAGTGCCACCGCCTGCACCATGGCTGGTTCACGACCGTCGAGCCGAGCGACGACACCACGCGACACCGGCTCCGCACCGTGGCCCTGCTCGAGCAGTACCAGAGCAAGGCGGTCGCCAGCCACAGCACCGCGCTCCTCCGGCTGGAACTGCCGACGTACGAGCCCCACTTGCCGGTGGTTCACCTGATGGCGACCGACCCGATGAGCCGGGGCCACCGCAAGGCGGACCTCCTTGTCCACCCTCGGCCGGGAGCACCGCTGCGCAGCCGGAGGGTTGGGAGGTCGAGCCGGCGCACCCCGGAGGGCGAGCAAGTCGGGGGGAGATCCGAGATCGGGTCGGCCATGGCCGCCCTGCCGGACACCAGCGGTGGAACGACCCATCCGGCCCTGGCCATCGCGTTGGCGGGCCTTGCCGACCCGCGTGCGTTCCTGGTCCCAGCCGACGCGGCTCTCGGCAAGGGCCTCGTCACTCCTGATGACCTGGCTGGAGCAGTCACCGTCCTTGGTGCACGACCGGGGATCCATCGGGTGCGGGCCGCCCTGAAGTGGTGCGACCCGAGACACGAGTCACCCGGCGAGACCGTGGCTGGCTTCGTCCTTCGTTCACTGGGATACCGGGTGGTGCCCCAGGTGGTGGTGCCCGGCACCGGTCAGTGGACGCCGGCAGGAGAGGGCTATCGCGCGGACTTCGGCATCGTTGGGACCACGGTGCTCATCGAGTTCGATGGCCGAGTCAAGTACGCGAGCGGTGACGCACTCTGGGTCGAGAAGCAGCGCGAGGACCGAATCCGGGGCATCGGGTACGAGGTCGTCCGACTGACGTGGGCCGACCTGAGGGATCCCGAGCGTGTCCGCGGCTTGGTGGACGCCGCCATCCGAAGGGCAGCGCGCCGCACGTGACGAGTCGACCCCCGTCGGGCGGCGCCAACCGTGGCCGTTTGGGCGAATCATCAGCCAAACGAACCGCCATCGCCATGGTGCGCCGGTTTCACCCGGTGAGCCCTGTCAATGCGCTGTCCGGGCGGTGCGTCACGAACCGCTAGCCTTGCCGGTGGCTCAGCAGGCAACGGGAAGGCGGACTGATGCCGGCAATCGTGCTCGTCGGAGCGCAGTGGGGCGACGAGGGCAAGGGCAAGGCGACCGACCTGCTCGGCAGCACCGTCGACTACGTCGTCAAGTTCAACGGCGGCAACAACGCCGGCCACACCGTCGTCATCGAGCAGGACGGCAAGCGCGAGAAGTACGCCCTGCACCTGCTGCCCTCGGGCGTCCTGTCCCCGAACTGCACGCCGGTGATCGGCAACGGCGTCGTCATCGACCTCGCCGTGCTCTTCGAGGAGATCGACGGCCTCGAGGCGCGCGGCGTGGACACGAGCAAGCTGCGCGTCAGCGCGAACGCGCACCTCATCCCGCCCTACAACCGGACGCTCGACAAGGTCACCGAGCGCTTCCTCGGCAGCCGGCGGATCGGCACGACCGGCCGCGGCATCGGCCCCACCTACGCCGACAAGATGAGCCGGATCGGCATCCGCGTCCAGGACCTCTACGACGAGCACATCCTGCGCCAGAAGGTCGAGGGCGCCCTCGCGTTCAAGAACCAGGTCCTCGCCAAGATCTACAACACGCGTGCGGCTGACGTCGACGAGGTGGTGACCGAGTTGTTGTCGTATGCCGCTCGGCTCGCTCCCATGGTCAGCGACGTGTCGCTCGAGCTGGGTCAGGCGCTCGACCGCGGCGACACCGTGCTCTTCGAGGCGGGTCAGGCGACGCTGCTCGACGTCGACCACGGGACGTATCCCTATGTCACGTCGAGCAATGCAATCTCGGCCGGGGCCTGCACGGGGTCCGGCGTGCCGCCCACGCGGATCGACTCGGTCATCGCGATCCTCAAGGCGTACACGACTCGCGTCGGGGAGGGCCCGTTCCCGACGGAGCTGCACGACGACCACGGCGAGTTCCTCCGGAAGACGGGGGCGGAGTACGGCACGACGACCGGACGGCCGCGGCGCTGCGGCTGGCTCGACGTCGTCGTGGGACGGTACGCGACCCGCGTCAACGGGGTCACCGACTTCGTCATCACCAAGCTCGACGTGCTCACCGGTCTGGACAAGGTGCCGATCTGCGTGGCCTACGACGTCGACGGGGTGCGGCACGACGAGATGCCGGTCAACCAGAGCGACGTCCACCACGCGAAGCCGATCTACGAGGAGCTGCCCGGGTGGTGGGAGGACATCTCCCGGTGCCGCACCTTCGACGAGCTGCCCGAGAACGCCCGGCGCTACGTGCTGCGCGTCGAGGAGCTCATCGGTGCCCGCGTCTCGGCCATCGGCGTCGGTCCCGGCCGCGACGAGATCATCGAGCGCCACCCCCTCAACCCCAAGAACCCGCAACCCACCCGCTGAACCCCAGACCCCAACACCCGCTGAACCCAGACCCCACAACACACCCAACGACTACTCGTCTCGGTCACAGCCGGGTGTGTCACCCCGTATTCGGGTGTGTTCCGGATGAGAACTGATCGATGCAGAAGGAAGTCCCATGACAGAACAGGTGGTCGCCGAGGACTGGGTGACGAGGCTGGCCGACGAGGTCATCTCGGAAGCAGAGCGGCGAGGGCTCCGAGGTCCGATCATCTGCGCCTCGGGGATCAGCCCGTCGGGGCCGATCCACCTCGGCAACTTCCGCGAGCTCATTACCCCGCACCTCGTTGCGGACGAGATCAAGCGTCGCGGTATCCCGTGTGAGCACATCCTGTCCTGGGACGACTTCGACCGGTTCCGGCGCGTGCCGAAGGCTCTCGATGGCGTCGATGAGTCGTGGGAGGAGCACGTCGGCAAGCCGCTGACCTCGGTGCCGGCACCGCACGGTTCGCCCCACCCGAACTGGGCCGAGCACTTCAAGGCGCCCCTGCTCGAGGCGATGGAGGCGACGGGCATCGAGGTCCGGCAGATCAGCCAGACCGAGCAGTACCGCGCCGGCGCCTATCGCGAGCAGATCCTGACTGCGATGCGCGAGCGGGTGGCCATCGACCAGGTGCTGGCGCGGTACCGCACGCTCGAGGCTGCTGCCGAGGCGAGGCAGAAGGCGTCGGGCAAGGGCAAGCGGCAGGATCCAGCCTCGGCGCAGCAGCAGAAACTGACCGAGGAGCAGGCCGCTGCCGCAACGGAGGCCGAGCGGGGGTCGGGTGCGGCGACCGAGGACGACGGCAGCGAGGGCGCGGCCGGCTACTTCCCGTTCAAGCCGTTCTGCTCCGTCTGCGGCACGGACTTCACGAGCGTCACCGCCTATGACGACGAGTCGCACGACCTGACCTACCAGTGCACGAGGTGCGGCCACACCGAGCGGGTCGATCTGGACACCTTCACCAACGGCAAGCTCGTCTGGAAGGTCGACTGGCCGATGCGGTGGGCCTACGAAAGGGTGCTCTTCGAGCCGTCCGGTGTCGACCACCAGAGCCCGGGTTCCAGTTTCGTCGTCGGCAAGGACCTCGCGCCGATCTTCGGCTGGAAGCGGCCGATCGGCCCGATGTACGCGTTCGTCGGCATCGCTGGGATGGCGAAGATGAGCTCCTCGAAGGGCGGCGTGCCCATCCCCAACGATGCCCTCGACGTCATGGAGCCCGAGGTACTCCGCTGGATCTACGCCCGGCGCCGGCCCAACCAGAGCTTCGACGTGGCCTTCGGCCCGGAGCTGCAGCGGCTCTACGACGAGTGGGACGCGCTGGTGCGGAAGGTCGCCGCCGGTCCCGAGGGCGGTGCCCAGCCGGGTGATCTCGCGGCGCAGCTGCGCGCGACCTCAGTGGCCACCGCGACCGGTGTGCGCGAGCTGCCGACGACGCCCCGGCCCATGCCGTTCCGGACCATCGCCTCGGTCATCGACGTCACGCAGGGCGATGAGGCCCAGGCGGTGCGGATCCTGTCCCAGCTCGAGCCCGACAACCCGGTGACCTCGATCGACGACCTTCGCCCGCGCCTCGACTGCGCCGAGCGGTGGATGCTCGGGTACGTGCCGGCCGAGGACCGCACCGTCGTCCGGTCCGAGCCGGACGCCGAGCTGCTGACCGCCCTCGACGACGACCAGCGTGAGTCGCTGCGCCTCCTCGTCGAGGGGCTCGACGAGCACTGGTCGCTCGACGGCCTGACCCACCTGGTCTATGCCGTGCCCAAGATCCAGCGGGGCCTCGACCCGTCGGCCAAGGTGAAGGATCCCGAGCTGTCCCGCGCGCAGCGGGCCTTCTTCGTCCTCGTCTACCGGCTCCTCGTCTCCAAGGACACCGGCCCGCGCCTGCCGACCCTGCTCCTGGCTGTCGGCGCCGACCGCACGAAGCGCCTCCTCGGCCACTGACCGCCTGCGTCGCGCAGGCATGCGAACGCCCCGGTCACGTCGTTGTGATCCGGGGCTTCGACTTTGGGTGGTGGTGATGCTGGGCGGGGGGCGAGATGCAGGGGGGGTGCATCACGTCCCCCGCCCGGTGCGAGTCACGGCAGACCGAGACTGCGCCGGACGTCGATGGGGCCTCGGGGGGAGAGACCGGCGGGGAGGGTGGGTGGTTCGCACGCCGTCGACGTCCCTCTCATCATCCCGCGCGCCAAGGGTGAAGTCGACGGATCTCGCATTCCTTGAACAAGTCTTTACCTTGCCCACATCGGACGTCAGGACAGAACGGTCATCCGGTGCGCGGCGCGCGTCAGCGCCACGTAGAGCACCCGAATGCCGCCGGGGGACTCCCTGGCGATCTCGCGCGGGTCGACCACGACGACGGCGTCGTACTCGAGGCCCTTGGTCGACATCGGGTCGACGACCTGGACCCGCCCGTCAGGCGAGCCGTCGAGCGGAGCCAGCTCAGCGGCATACCGCTGCGGAGTGACGACGGCGATCGCCCCGGCCACCTGCTCGACCAGGGCGTCGAGGGCCCCCTGGACCGAGCCTCGCGCGTCGCGGCCGAGGGAACCCTCGACCACGTCGTGCCCCGTCTCGCGCACCGCCTCGGGGATGTCCGCGTCCGGCACCTCACGGCGGATGATCGCGGCGGCGTAGTCGAAGATCTCCCGCGCGTTGCGGTAGTTCGTGGCCATGTGGAAGCCGCGGCGCTGCTGCTTGCCGAAGGCCTCGTCGCGTGCGGCCCGGGCCTCCTCCGCATCGGTCCACGAGGCCTGCGCGGCGTCCCCGACAATCGTCCACGAGGCGTGGCGCCCGCGACGGCCGATCATCCGCCACTGCATGGGGGACAGGTCCTGTGCCTCGTCGACCAGGATGTGCGCGTACTCGTCCGGCTTCCCGATCCGGCCGGCAATTAGTCGCCCACGCGGGTCCTCCGCGATGACCTCCGCGCGGGTCTCGCGGGTGGCCGAGACGGGCTGCACCTCGGTGACGCCGTACTGGCTGAGGTCGTCGAGCTCCTCGATCTCGTAGAACCCGCGCTCCTCTCGGGGTGCCTCCTGGACCGGGCCGACCTTGGCGGACAGGTCGTCGATGAGGGCGACGTCGGCGACCGACCAGGTACCGACCGCGAGGGCGGTGGCGAACGACGTGGCGAGCAGGTCGACGGCGTGGTCATCGAGGACGCCCCGGCCATGGCGGCGCAGGAGATCGGGGTCGGCGAGCCAGGTCAGCACCTCGCGGGGGTCGACCTGCGGCCACCAGACCGCCATGAACGCCTCGACGTCGAGGTGGTCCTCCCACCTGTCGAGGAACTCGGCCTTGGCGTCGCGGTCGCCGGTGATGCCGAGCGATGACCAGGCGGCCTCGCCCAGGGCCGCCCGTGCGGCCGCGGTCGCGAGGTTGCGCTGGTGCTGCCTCAGCACCTGCGACCGCACGCGGTCCAGGGTGGGGGCCTCGAGTCGGACGGCACGTCCGGCGACGAACGCACGAAACTCGGTCGGCGCTCCCGGGACGCGCCCGCGGGCGGCCTTGCCGAGGACGGTCCGGATGCGGGTGGAGCCCTTGATGCGGGCCACCGGGGGCGGGTCGAGACGCTCGGTGTCCACCGCGTCGACGATCTCGCCGACCGCCCGCAGGGTCACGGACTCCTCGCCGAGCGAGGGCAGCACCCGCTCGATGTACGCGGTGTAGGCGCCCGTCGGTCCGACGACGAGGATGCCTCCCGACTCGTA
>DASUQN010000228.1:0-3316 GCA_036280515.1 Intrasporangium sp.
CGCGCACCACGTGCAGCCCTGGTGGGCCGGCGGCAAGACCAGCCTGCTCAACACGGCCCTGCTCTGCCGCCGGCACCACACCCACGTCCACCGCCACGAGCTGACCGCGACGGTCACCGCGACCAGCGTCACCTGGCACGAGTAACGCCCCCGCCCCGGACCCCGCCCCCACCCGGCGGGGCGCCGAGGCATGCCCGCGACACAACCCTGAAGACGTGCAGAACGGCGGCCCTGGGCCTGACGCTGTCGCCTTCCGCTGTCGGGAGTGAGAACGGGGAGCCGATGGGTTCTCTTCAGACCACGCGGACCATTCGCTGGATCTGCACTGGCCAGGAGGCTCACGCGGCCTCAGTCGAAGAAGCCGCCGCGCAGTGGGCGGCTCATCTCGGTCGGCGTCGTCAACAACCCGGTGATCCACGAGTAGAAACCGGCGGCATCGGCGGCCTCGATGACCCGGGCGTTCGGCTCCAGGTCATGCACGCCCCATGACATCGCGGAGTACCCCCGCGTGAGCTCCGAGTTCATCTCGACCGCAACGTGGTAGTCGGAGGCCCTCGTGGCCAGCCCCGGATGCAGCAGCACACCCACGGACAACGAGTCGGGGTGCGTCGTGCCCGGGATGCCGACGCTCTCGTCGAAGGCCAGGGTCGGCCCGCAGACCGTGAGGAAGAACTTCGCCAGCGGCGTGCCGATCGCCTCGATGCCAGCCAGCTGCTCGCGGCTGAAGACCGCGTCGTTGAGCGTCAGCGGTGCCCACGGCACGACGGTGATGTCGCGGAAGCCCGCCTCGAAGACCACGTGCGCGGCATGCGGGTCGACGTAGAAGTTGAACTCACCAGCCGCGGTGATGTTCCCGCGGCCGTTGTTCGAGCCGCCCATGATGACGAGGCTCTTGACGTTCCGGACGAAGTCCGGCTCCTTGACCGCCGCCATCGCGACGTTGGTCAGCGGACCGATCGCCACGATGGAGATCTCGCCCGGGGACTCGGCGGTCAGCCGGATGAGGGCGTCGACCCCGTGCTCGGCCTCGGTCACCGTCTCCGCGAAGTCCATGTCCAGACCGCCCGACCCGTCGCCGTGAACGTTCTCGGCCGACACCCATGGCAGCACCAGTGGACGCCGACAGCCGAGATGGATGGGCACCGACCCCAGTCGGCCGGCAGCGCTGAGCGTCATCTGCGCATTGCGCACCTGGCGGTCGAAGCCGACGTTGCCGGCCACCATGGTGATGGCTCGCAGGTCCGCCTCCGGGTCGAGCACACTGGCGATGAGCGCGACGCAGTCGTCCTGGGCGGTGTCGGTGTCGAGGATGAACGGGACGGTCACAACAGTCTCCTTGTGGCACAAGTTTTAGTGGTCAATGGCGAGTCAGTGGCGAGTCAGGATCGAGGTGACACGCAGCCGGTCCGACCGGATCCAGACGTCGGAGTACTCGATCGGCGAACCGGACGCGAGGTAGGTCACCTGCTCGAGGTGCTGCACCGGCGAACCGACGGGCACCTCGAGCAGCGCCGCTGTCCCGGCGTCCGCAGCGGTCGCCGAGAAGGTCCGCCGTCCCGTCGCGATGTGCAGCCCGTACCGCGAGGCGAGAATCCCGAAGAGCGTCTCCTTCTCGAAGTCGATGGTCTCGAGGCCCGGCGCCCGGTCGGTGCGGACGAAGTTGGCGAGCAGCGCGACCGGTCCCGCGGCAGTGCTCCGCAACCGTTCGAGCCGCAGGATCGGCTGGCCGGGCGGAGCGTCGAGCAGGGCCGCAACGGGCTTGGGTGGCTCGACGACGGCGCACTTCAGGACCCGCGTCGACAGCGGCGCCCCCACATCTGCGAAGTCCTCCGACAGGCTCGTGAGCTTCTGCGCGATCGCCGGCTCGACGACGGTCGACGTGACGAACGTGCCCTTGCCCCGTACCTGCACGAGGGCGCCCTCCGCGATGAGCGTCGACAGGGCACGTCGCAGCGTCCCGCGGCTCACCCCGAGCTCCGCGGCCAGGTCAGGCTCCGGCTTGAGCCGGTAGTGCGCGGGCCACACACCGCTCGCGATCTGCTCACGCAACCATGCGGAGATCCGGGAGTGCAACGTCGCGGGCACCTGTGAGGCGTCCGCACTCAGCGAGCCCAGCGGCATACGGGATCCTCTCAGTAACTCTGCGTCTCAGCGTCGCTCGTGTCGGTGACGATGGCGATGCCAGCGCTGGTGCCGACCTTTGCGGCTCCGGCGGAGAGGAGCTCGACGACCTGCTGGCGAGACGTGATCCCCCCTGATGCCTTGACGAGGACGCCCTCCGGCGCGCGCTCGACGAGGTAGCGGATCGAGTCCGGATTGGCCACCTCGACCTGGCCGGACGACGCGTTCTTGAGGTAGGCGGCGCCGGCCTCGCAGGCCAGCTCGACGGCGGCAGCCTTCTCGGCGTCAGTGAGCAGGGGCAGCTCGAGCATCACCTTGATCGGCACGCCCGCGGCCCGCACCACTCCGGCGATGTCCTCGCGGAAGCCGTCGAAGTCCCCGCTCCGCAGCCACCCGACCTGCACGCCCATGTCGATCTCCTGCGCGCCGAGCCGGACGAGCTCCGCTGCCTCCGCGGCCTTTCCAGCGCTCGTCATGACACCGACGGTGGGGAAGTCGAGTGCGGACGCGACCGTGACGCCGGTGCCCTTCACCACCTCCGCCGTCACGGCGACCCACGACCCAGCGACCATGGCCGCGTCGAAGCCGTACTCGACCGCCTCCTTGGCGTGGGCGATCGTCTCGTCGCGCGTCGTGCCGACGGCGATGAGGGTGTGCTGGATGTAGGGCGCCAGCTCCCGAGCGGAGAGCGTCGTGAAGTCGGTCATGAAGGGTTCCTTCCGTTGATGCCATGTGGCCGTATGCCGCTGTGCTCGGTTTGCGGTCAGACCGGATCCGGTGCGTGGCTGGGTTGGGCGGCTGCGTGGGCCGGGCTCTCGAGGTTGTCGCGGTGAGGGAGCGCGGGGATCACCTCGGCGACCGAGACGGTGTGTGCGCCAGCGCGCGCCGCGAACTCGGTTGCGGCGTCGATGGACCGGCCCTCGGCAAGAGCGACGGCCAGGGCCGCCGTGAAGCTGTCCCCGGCGCCGGTGGTGTCGACGACTGCCCGGGCGGCGACGGCCGGGATGGTGCGTGGACCTGCGGCGTCGTGGATGAGCGCTCCCTCCGCGCCGAGCGTGATCACGACGGTGCCCACTCCCTTGGCGTGCAGCTGCGCCGCGAGTTCGCTTGCGGACTCCGGTGCGTCGGGGTCGTGGTCGAGGAGGATGGCGGCCTCGGACCGGTTGGGAGTCAGGACGTCGATGTGGTCCCAGGC
>DASUQN010000229.1:0-4960 GCA_036280515.1 Intrasporangium sp.
TGCCCGGCAGCTTGCAGGCCGTGCTGTCGCCGAAGTCGATGACAATCGGCGGTGAGGCGGCCAGAGCCGGCGTGGACTTGGCGATGAGAACGGCTGGGACCGACCAAGCGGCTCCCTTGGCGACCGTGCGACGCGAGATCGTGCGTCCGGCACCGCCCGGCTCAACAGTGTCTGTCATAACGGAAGTCTCCCCACAGTCGTGAGTCCCGCAGACCCGCGGAACCAGCGCACAGCCTAGCAGCGGTCGTCGCCACTGCTGGGGAGGTTCCTCACATTCTCACAACGATGCCGAGGCGGCCCTCAACGTACGATTCCGTCGTGACCACGGCCGCGCTTGTCTCCCCGCTCCTGCTCTCCGTCGTCCTCGCCGTCAGCGGGGTGGCAAAGCTCCGAGCCCCTCGCTCGTCGGCCGCCGCCTTCGACGCGCTGGACGTCCCGCGGCCGTTCTCCGGTTCGGTTGTCCGGCTGGGACATCCATGGCTCGAGATCGCCGTTGCAGTCGCACTCCTGACACTCCCCGGACCATGGCAGCTGGCCGCCGCTGTCGCCGTTCTCGTACTCCTCGTGGCGTATCTGTGGCTCATCATCAGGGCACTCATGTCCACCGACCCCGTGGACTGTGCGTGCTTCGGCGCCATCGGGTCGGACCGGGTCACACGGTGGACGGTTCTCCGCAACGCCTGGCTGGTCCTGCTCGCGGTGATCGGCGTTCCCGTCGCGATGAGTGACACATCGGTGCTCGGTCGCTTGGTGCAGCTCGGGTCCGAGGCTTGGTGGCTGGCCGCCGTTGCCGCCGGGGTCGTGACGACCGGCCTGGTGATGGCGCGCCCGGGTCGAACGGAGCACCACGCTGAGGACGCCACACCCACGTCGACCGACGGCCAGGACGAGTACCTACGGCGCCCGACGCCCCACGTGCCCGTGTCCCTGGCGGACGGCACGACCATGAGCGTTCGAGCGCTGGCCGAGAAACGGCCGCAGCTGCTGGTCCACGTCTCAGAGCTGTGTGGCAGCTGCTCCGCCACGGTGGCCGCGGTCCCCGGCTGGCGTGAGGTCTTGCCTGAGGTCGACGTCCGGCTCCTCCTGCGGTCCGGAGCCGATTCCTCGCCGTGGGCGTCGGTGCATGAGCCGCAGACGATCCATGACCCGGCGGGCTATGCGGCGGTGACGTTGGAGATGCCGCGGACACCCTCGGCCGTTCTCCTCGGCGTGGACGGGCTCCTCGCGGGTGGGCCGGTCACCGGCCCCGACGCGATCCGGGCCTTCGTCGAGGACATCACGAGCGAACTCGAAGCTGCCCGACCTTCAGCGGCCACCGACTCGCCTCGAGATCGCCAGCACGTGTGAGCTGTCAGGCCACAGACCGCGCCAGCACCAGCCAGAGGATCACCGGCGCACCGACGACGAGCACGATGCCCACGACGCGGAACGCGGCGGCGTGGTTGTAGACGCGAACCATGATGGCGGCGAGAACGCCGATGCCGAAGATGCCGATCGACCAGTTGGCGAACCGGGCGCTCAGCTCGACGATCTCGGCCGACTTGGTGATGTTGGCGATCGTGGCGGCCTTGCCCGCAGGGCCCCATGGAGCCGGCAGGGGCACCTGGGCGAACAGCAGCAGTGCGATGCCGATGACGTCGGTCTTCACGAAGGACCTGCGGCGCGCTGCCAGCTGACGGCGCGCGCGGACGGACGGCTGCACGGACGGCGGAGCGGCCGCCAGTGCGCGAGGCAAGGTCAGCAGGCACCCGGGCAGGGCGACCAGCAGGGCGAGCAGAGCGGCATACAGCTTGGGACGGGTGTCGCTCGCGAAGGCCAGCGTCGTGATCACGGGAACGGTGGCCTGGGTGAGCAGCCAGACGTAGAGGGTGAAGGCGAGAGCGGCGCCGACGGCGAGGGGAACGTCACCGCTCATGCGCCCCGGCCTTCTCGACATGACGGCCAGTGTAGGCAGGCCCGTCCACCTACACTTGCCGGGTGGACCGCACCGAGGAACGACCCCAGCCGGACCTGTTCGACCCGCAGGACTCGGACGACGAGGCGCCCCAACCCGCTTCGCGGCGCGATCGCAAGGAGCGCCGACGTAACCGCAAGGTCCTCGTGGCGGCCCTTGTCCTCCTGCTCGTGCCGGTGCTCGCGGTCGGCGGTTACCTGGTCTGGCTCAACCAGATCGTTTCGAGCAACGTGAAGCAGGCCACGCTGCTGCCGGATTCGGGCCCCGAGGCGCAACCCACCGACAAGGAGGGCAACGTCGTCCCGCAGCCGACGGGCAATGGGACCAACTACCTGCTCATCGGCAACGACGCCCGCCCCGGCGACACCGGCTCGAGGTCCGACGTCATGGTCCTGGTCCACGTGCCGGAGGACCGCGGTGACGTCACGCTCATTCACTTCCCGCGAGACCTCTGGGTCCCGATCCCGGGAAGGGGCGAGGCCAAGCTCAATGCCGCCTACGCCTTCGGCGGCGCCCCGCTGCTGGTCAAGACGATGCAGAACATGCTCGGCATCGAGATCGACCACGTCGCCATGGTCGGCTTCGAGGGCTTCAAGAACATGACCGATGCGGTGGGCGGCGTGGACGTCCACGTCGAGGAGGCCTCCGAGGGTGACGGGAAGGTGTTCAACGAGGGCACGATGCACATGGACGGCGAGACCGCCCTCGTCTTCGTCCGCCAGCGCAAGCAGCTCAGTGAAGGTGACATCTCGCGAGGCAAGCGGCAGCAGGCCTTCATCAAGGCCCTCATGCTCGAGGCCCTCAGCCGGGACACGCTGACCAACCCGATCCGGCTCAAGGACTTCCTCGACGCCGCCACCAGCAACCTCACGGTCGACCAGAAGCTCGACGTCGGCACCATGCGGTCCGAGGCCCTCGCGATGCGTCACCTCCGCGGCGGCGATGTGCGGTTCATCACAGCGCCGTTCACCGGCTTCGGCACCAGTGCTGACGGCCAGTCGATCGACATCGTGGACGAGGTGAGGATGGCCGACCTGGGCGAGGCCATCCGCACCGACGCGCTCGAGTCGTACGAGTGAGGCAGCCCGACTGACGTAGCCGACTGAGGCAGGCTCGTCAGGCCTGTTCCCAGGCCGTGAGGTCCGCGCCGCTCACCCAGGCCTCGTCGCCGACGACGAGCCAGCCGGCCTGCGGCGAGGCTGAGATCGCCACGCTCCCGGGGGTTGGCCGTGTCGTCTCGACGCAGGCCACCTCTGTCGGGTCCTCTCCCCTGACCACCTTGGCGATCTGCACGCCGTCACATCCCTCGACGCCCACTCGGGCGGCGTAGGTGGTCAGGACGCCGTTCTCGATCCGGTTGGAGAACGCGAGGGCCCCGTCGGCCTCACCTGACTCGTTCCAGGTGGCACCACTGTCGTTGGTGACCTTCACCGAGCCGTCGCGGCACAAGGCCTCGGCCTGCTCGGCCGAGGTACGCGACAGGTCCAGGACGTTCTGGTCACCACACGGCCGCGAGTTCGCGTCTTCGGGAGTGACGATCTGGTTCGGCTCGGCGAGCTTCCTCGCCCAACCGCCCACCAAGGGCCGCGGACCGATCCACGTCGCTCCGTCGTCGTCCGTGGTGTACTCGCTCTGTCCGCAGCCTCGGTCCGCCCCGACGATGAATCCCGTTCCTCCGGTCAGCGGCTGGACCCTGGAGATGGTTGTCGCAGGAACCTCCACCTCGTCCCAGCTCGACCCTCCATCGCGCGTGACGGACAGCTTGGCGCCGCCATCCGTGCAGGTGCCGGTCGTTGCCCTCCAGGCCACCGCGGAATCAAGCCCGACCAGGAGAATGCCGACCGGTTTGGGACTCATTCCGGCCTCGGTCTCCGTGGGACCAGTCGTGCCGGGACTCGTCGGCGGTGTTGAGGTGGAGCGCGGTGGAGTGGTCGGTGCCGCGCCGCTCGTTGCAGACTCCGTCGGAGCAGCTTCGGTGGGCGGCGTGACGGGTGGCGGGCGCAGCGCCAGGTACACCAGGACGATGTCCACCAGCAAGAAGGCGATCAGCCCCGCCGTGATCAGACCACGCTTCATCCGCGAACCGCTCCTCGCTTCCCGCCAACCCGACCGCACACGTGCTGACATGTTACGAGTGAGGCAAGCCAGCGGCGTACGAACTCATGGTTTGGACCGCGAAACGGTCCCATGGTGATGTGCGAGGCTGGCGTCTCGAGGCATCCGCGGAGATCGAGGGCAGGTGGGTGAGTGACCGCGACATCGCGTTGGTCACAGGCGCGCCCAACGCGTCGTGAGCTCCTCGTCTGGTCGGCCGGGTCCGCAACCCTGGCCGCCGGCGCACTGGTCCTGGGCGTCCTGACCAAACCGGGCCAGATCGCCGATGCGGAACTCGCCTCCCTCATCCACGAGACGATTCCCGCCGATGGGCGCCGCCTCCTGAACGACCTGGCGCGGCCGCTCCTTCCTTATCTCCTGGCCCCGCTCGCCGCACTGCTGTTCCTGCGCGGGCTCGTGCGGCGCCAGTGGCGCAGGTGCCTGGGGACCGCCGCTGCCCTACCCGCCATCCCGTTGTCCATCTGGCTCCGGGACGAGATGGTGCCCAGGCCACAGCTCGGTGTCCCCGGGTACGACTGGAACACCTTCCCCTCCACGCACGCGACCGTGGGATTCGTCGTGCTCACCGCGGTGGTCCTCTTGTGGCCGTGGCGACCCGGCCGCCTGGGTGCAGGCCTGGCGGCGGCCGTGGGCCTGGTCATCGCGGTCGGGAACGTCGCCTGGTATGCCCACCGCCCGGTCGACGTGCTCGGGTCATTGGGCATTGTGATCGCCCCCGTTTTCCTGACACTCGGCCTGACACTCGGCGTGACCCTCGGCGTGGTCGCCCGGCCGACACGAGGGTCGCGAGTCGAGAATGTCACGAATGACGTGACATGATCATGGCCATGGTATCGACCGGCCGGCGCCCGAAGGTCGCGATCGCTCACGACTACTTGACGCAGCGCGGCG
>DASUQN010000230.1:0-10463 GCA_036280515.1 Intrasporangium sp.
GGGATCAACGAGGCGCAGGTTCTCGTCCACGGTGAGGCCACCGAAGACCTCCCGGTCCTCGGGGACGTAGCCGATGCCGCCACGGATGATCCGCGTCGTCGGCTCGTCCTGGATCTCCCTGCCCTGCAGGACGATCCGGCCGGTGCGCGGGGCAAGGCCGATGATCGCCTTCAGCGTCGTCGTCTTGCCGACGCCGTTGCGCCCAAGCAGGGCGGTCACCCCAGTGGCCGGCACGGTGAACGAGACGCCCTGCAGGACGTGTGAACCGCCGTAACGGACGTGGAGGTCCTCGACCAAGAGCACCGGGCTGCCGTCGCTGCCGGGTGCGGCCGCCCGGTCGAGGGCGGTGGTCATGTCAGTCACAAGGCTTCTCCGAGGTAGGCCTGTTGGACACGTGCGTCGTTGGTCACGTCCTGAGGTGATCCGGAGGCGAGCAGCTGTCCGTGGTGGAGCACCGCCACGCGGTCCGCGAGTCCGAGGACGACATGCATGTGGTGCTCCACCATGGCGACGGCCACACCCGAGTCCCGGACCTCGCCGATGATCTCGGTGAGTCCGTCGACGTCCTCGGCGGACACACCGGCCATCGGCTCGTCCAGAAGCAGGACCTTCGGGTCCGAGGCCAGCGCCATGGCGAGCTCCAGCTTCCTGCGATCGCCGTGCGAGAGGTCCCGCGCCGGGGTCGTCGCCCTCCCCGGCATCCGGACCCGCTCCAGGAGGCTGTCCACGTCCTGCCGCTGCCCTGCCGCCCCGTCGCGTCCCGGACGCGCCACCCGGAACGGCGAGAACGGGGCGGTACCGCTCGCCTGGACGGCCAGGTGGACGTTCTCGCCGGCGGTCAGCCCGTCGAAGAGTGCCGAGGTCTGGAAGGACCGCGACAACCCCAGACGAGCGCGACGCGTCGCCGACCGCTTCGTGACGTCATCACCGCCCAGCCGCACCGACCCGGTCGTGGGGCGGGTGACACCGCTGAGGATGTTGACGAGCGAGGACTTGCCCGCCCCGTTGGGGCCGATGATGCCGAGCAGCTCACCGGCCCCGACGTGGAGGGAGACGTCATCGAGGATCTGGGCGCCACCGATCTTCCAACCGATGGCCTCCCCGCTGATGACCGGCGCCGTCACTTGAACGGCGTGACCGGGGGAGCGACGGCCGCAGAGTCCAGCGTCTCGCCGAGGACAGGCGTGACGTTGGTGCCCTCCGCCTTGAGCGTGGCCGTGAACATCGGCTGCAGGACGGCGTGGTCCTCGGCGCGGATCTCGAGCTGGCCCTTCGGTCCCTCGAACTTCCAGCCCTCGAGCGCGGACACCATGGCGTCGACGTCCGAGTCGCTCGCCTCGATGGCGTGCACGATCATCTGGGCGGCGACGAAGCCGTCGTTGGTGAACAGGTCGACCGTGGCGCCCTGCTCCTTCATGCCCTCGTCGAGCGCCTTGTAGGCCGCGTTGTCGGCTGCCCCGTCGAAGAAGTGCGACAGGAAGTTGATCTGCGACGACGCCTTGCCGAAGATCGCGTGGGTCGGCTTGATGTCGAGGCCCGTCACGACCTTGGTCGACTCGAAGACCCCCTGCTGCTCCAGCGTCGACCACATCGCCGCCGCGTTCGTGCCGGCCCAGGCGACGAAGAGCAGGTCCGGAGACGCACCCTTGATCTTCGTGGCGAACGGCGTGACGTCGGTCGCGGCAGCGGGGACCTCGACGGAGTCGACCTTCGCGCCCTTGCCGCCGAGCACGGCGGTGACGGCGGCGATGTTGGCCTTGCCGAAGGCGCTGTCCTGCGCCAGGACGGTGACCTTCTTGCCCGTCACGTCGCCGAGCATCGAGCCGGCCGTCGCGACGTCCTGGAAGGTCTGGCGACCAGACCGGAAGGTGTACTTGTTCGCGCCCGTCACGGCGTCCACGGCCGCCGGCCCGGAGACGAACAGGATCTTGTTGTCCGCGGCGAGCGGCGCGACCTGCAGGGCGACACCCGACGAGGTCGAGCCCGCGATGATCTTGTGGCCCTGGCCGATGAGGTCGGTCGCGGAGGCGACGGCCTTCGCAGGGTCACCGGCATCGTCCTGCTCGGTGACCTCGACCTTGTGGCCGTTGACCGCGCCCGTGCCCTTGGTCGCGTAGTCGAGCCCGGCCGCGAAGCCCTGACGGTACTGCTCACCATAGGTCGCGAGCGGACCCGACTTCGAGTAGACGAGGCCGACCTTGACGGGGGCCCCTGAAGCGTCGCCTGCCCCCGCCGTGCCTTGGTCGGCCGGGGCGCCGGGCTCACCGGGTGTGCCACAGGCCGCCACCGACATGCTGAGCAGGGCTCCCGCCAGCACGACACTCCAACGCTTGGACACCATCGTCCTCCACCTCTGGCGGGTGCTCGCTCCTTGGTCGTCGCGAGATCCTTTGTCACCCAGCCGTTCCCGGCGAAAGTAGTTGAGGACGCCTCCTGGCTTCGTAGGCCGTCCCACCACAAAGGCCCAGATCCCATGTGTGCAGTCGACACGGGAGCCGACCACGGCGGCGCCGCACCGACACGCGCAAGCGAGCCCAGCGGCATACGCCGCAATGGTTTGGGTGGTCAGCGCGCGGTGAGCTTGGGTGCGAGGCCGGCCACGACGGTGTCGGCCGTCAGGCCGAGCTCCTCGAGGAGCTGGGGGCGCGACGCGTGCGCGAGGAAGCGCTTCGGGATGCCGAAGGTCTGCACCGGCACGTCGATTCCCGCTTCGCGGAGCGCAAGCGTGACGGCAGACCCGATCCCGCCGCTGACCAGGTTGTCCTCGACCACCGCAACGGCACCGGCCGACCGGGCCAGCTCGACGAGGGCCGGGCTGACGGGAAGCACCCAGCGGGGGTCGACGACACGCGCGGTGTGGCCCTGCGCCGCGAGCTTCTCCCCCACCTCGACCGACATCCCGGCGAACGCACCGACGCCGACGACGAGGACCTCGACCGTCCCGTCCCCGGTCTCGTGCAGGATGTCGATCCCGCCCACGGATCGCACGGCGGCCACCGGCTCAGCCACGTCGCCCTTGGGGAAACGCAGGACGGTCGGCGCGTCGGACACGTCGAGCGCCTCGCGCAGCTGCCGCTTGACCTGCTCGCCATCACGGGGCGCGGCGAGGCGCAGGCCGGGCACGATCGAGGTCAAGGTCATGTCCCACATCCCGTTGTGGGAGGGTCCGTCGCTGCCCGTGACACCGGCGCGGTCGAGGATGAACGTCACCCCCGCCCGGTGCAGTGCGCAGTCCATGAGCACCTGGTCGAAGGCCCGGTTGAGGAAGGTCGCGTAGACCGCGACGACCGGGTGCAGGCCCGCGAAGGCCAGCCCGGAGGCCATGGTCACGGCGTGCTGCTCCGCGATGCCGACGTCGAAGACGCGGTCTGGGTAGGAGGCGGCGAAGCCGTCGAGCCCTACGGGGATGAGCATCGCCGCCGTGATCGCCACGACGTCGGGCCGCTCGGCCCCGATCCGGACCATCTCCTCGTTGAACTCGTCCGTCCAGATCCGTCCGGACACCTCGAAGGGCAGACCCGTCTCGGGGTTGATCTTGCCGATGCCGTGCATGTGGTCGGCGTCGTCGTCGAGCGCGGGCTGGTAGCCGCGGCCTTTCTGGGTGATGACGTGGACGATGACCGGCCCGCCGAACTCCTTCGCCTGCCGCAGGGCTTTCTCGACCGCCTGCTCGTCGTGCCCGTCGACCGGACCGTAGTACTTGAGCCCGAGGTCCTCGAACATGCCCTGCGGGGCGACGATGTCCTTGATCCCCTTCTTGACTCCGTGCAACGTCTCGAACATCGCACCACCGACGACGGGCGTGCGCACGAGGGAGCGCTTGCCCCAGTCGAGGAACCGCTCGTAGCCCTGGGTCGTGCGCAGCGTCGCCAGGTGCTCGGCGAGCCCGCCGATGGTCGGGGCGTAGGAGCGCTCGTTGTCGTTGACGACGATGACGAGCGGCAGGTCCCGGTCGACTGCGATGTTGTTGATCGCCTCCCAGGCCATCCCGCCGGTCAGGGCGCCGTCGCCGATGACGGCGACCGTGTGGCGACCGCTCTCGCCGCGCACTCGGCGCCCCTTGGCGATGCCGTCGGCCCAGGACAGGGCCGTCGAGGCGTGGGAGTTCTCGACGACGTCGTGCTCGGACTCGGTCCGGCTCGGGTACCCGGACAGGCCGCCCCGCTTCTTGAGCTTGCTGAAGTCATGCCGCCCGGTCAGCAGCTTGTGCACGTAGGACTGGTGGCCCGTGTCGAAGACGATCGTGTCCCGGGGCGAGTCGAAGACGCGGTGCAGCGCGATGGTGAGCTCGACGACACCGAGGTTGGGGCCGAGGTGTCCACCGGTCTTGCACACCTCCGTGACGAGGAAGGTGCGGATCTCCTCGGCGAGCGCCGGCAGGTCGGCTGCCGACAGTGCCTTCAGGTCCGCTGGGCTCTCGATCTGCTCGAGCAGGCTCACGCTGGCCAGGTCCTCTCGTTGGGATGGGTCGATCGAGTCTACGGCGTGACCGGCCGCGGCCAGAAAGCCGTGGTGGCCGCCCACACGCTTTCGTCACCGGTCTCACACGAGGTTCCCACGAGGCATGCCGTATGCCGCTGAGCGGGCTCCCGCACGTAGGTGCACCCCGGAGTCGGCCCGGTGACGCGTCGTGTGCAACGCTGGTCCTGGCGCTGCGGTGGGCTGCGACTCTCAGTCGCGCAGGACCGACCCGCCGTGTACGGAGGCCGCCATGGCGCAATCGCGACGACAGGATTCTGGTCAGGGCACCCGGCAGTCGGGACTGCTGTTGGCCAGCAAGGTCACGGTGCCACCGGTACCTGCGGGCACGGTGACACGGAACCGGCTGCTCGAGCGACTGGACGAGAACGCGGCCACGCGGCTGA
This sequence comes from Intrasporangium sp., assembly GCA_036280515.1. GTDB lineage: Bacteria > Actinomycetota > Actinomycetes > Actinomycetales > Dermatophilaceae > Intrasporangium. Next base: position 4,866 of record DASUQN010000230.1, read on the forward strand.
GCGTGGTGGTTGCCCCTGCCGGATGGGGCAAGACGACTCTGTTGGGCGAGTGGGCGCGCCGAGCAGCCGACCGCGACCTCGTGGCGTGGCTGACGCTGGACGAAGCCGATGACGAGCCCAACCGGTTCTGGACCTACGTGGTCACGGCGCTTCGGGCGGCGGCGCCTGACCTCGGGGAGGGCGCGTTGGCGGCGCTACGAGTGCCGGGCGTCGACCCGCTCGACGTGGCGCTACCGACCCTGCTCAACGATCTGGCCGCCAGCGGCACTCGGCATGTGGTGGTCCTGGACGACTACCACCTGCTCACCGACGTCCGGATCCACGAGGCAGTTGAGTTCCTTCTCGCCTACCTCCCGCCGTCGCTGCACGTCGTGATCACCGGCCGATTCGACCCGCCGCTGCCGCTGGCCAGGATGCGAGCCCGCGGCCAGCTGACCGAGATCCGCGCCGCCGACCTGCGCTTCACCGCCGCGGAGGCGGCGGGCCTGGTAACGGCGGTGGGGCGGGTCGATGTCGGCGCCGAGACCCTGGACGTGCTGGTCGACCGGACCGAAGGCTGGGCGGTGGGACTCAAGCTCGCCGCGCTCACCCTCCGCGGCGCCCCCGACGCCGCGATTCGGGCCCGCCAGGTCCGCGGCGACGACCGGCACATCGTCGACTTCCTCGCCTCCGAAGTGCTCGACCGGTTGCCTGCCGACCGGCGGGACTTCCTCGTTCGTACCGCGGTCCTGGATCGGCTCTGCGCCTCACTGTGCGACGCCGTACTCGGCCGCGAGGGATCGGCTGCCGTGCTGGAGGAGCTGGAGCACGCCGACCTGTTCGTCGTCCCTCTCGACGCACACCGCGTGTGGTACCGGTACCACCGGCTCTTCCGCGACGCGCTGCGCCGCGAGCTGGAGGCCATCGCGCCGGGCGCCGCCCCAGAACTGCTCCGGCGAGCCGCGAGCTGGTACCTTGCCGCCGGGCAGGTGGAGGAGGCGGTCCGTGCGCTGACCGCGGCCGGCGACCTGGGAGCAGCCGGGCGGCTGCTCCTGTCGGCCGAGGACGCCTTCCTTGAGGAGGGCGCGGCCGCCACCTACCTGCGGCTTGGTATCGGGCTGGGCGAGGCGACGATCCGCGAGGACCCGAGGCTGGCCGTCGCGCTGGCCGGCGCCGCCGGTCAGAGCGGCCACGTCGACGAGGTGCCGTCCCTCCTCGACATCGCCGAGGCGCATCTGGGCGACCACCCGCCCGCGTACCAGGGTTGGCGCAGTCTCGCGGCGGCCGTCTCCGTGCTTCGGGCGGCCTACGACCACACCACGCGAGTCGATCCCGCTGCGGTGCTCGCCCATGCCGAGCACGCTGCGGGTCTGGAGAACGATCCCACCCTGCCGGGCTACGCCGTCGCCCGGATCACCCTCGGTGCCGTTCTTTCCGGGCTGGACCGCCAGGAGCAGGCCGTGCCGGTGCTCACCGACGCCTGGGAGCGATCCGCCGAGGTCGACCTGCCGGTGTTCATCCGCTTGCAGGCGGCCGGCCTGCTGGCGATGTGCCTGTGCGAGACCGACCGTGACGCCGAGACACGGCGGCTGGTCGATCAGGTCGCGCCCATGGTCCGGGCCACCCTCGACGCCATCGGCGACGCCGCCGCCCCGGCCGTGACGTTCCTGCTGATGGTCGAGGGCCGCATCGCCCATCGGGACGGCCAGGTGGCCATGGCCCGAGGGCTGCTCGTGCGGGCGGCCGAGCTGGCCCGCGTGGCCGCGCACCCCAGCCAGACCGTTCACGTGCTGACCGCGCTGGCCGACGTGGAACTGGCCACGGGCGACCGCCGCGCGGCCCGGGCCGCCCTGGACGAGGCTCGCGAGGCCGTGGACGCAGGGCTGGTGTTCCCGGGCACCGCGCAGCGGCTCGTGGCGGCCGAGGCGCGGATCGGCCGGGGCGCGGCGCGCACCGCCCGGCGGGAAGGGGAACTCGTCGAGGAGCTGACGGATCGGGAGCTGTCCTTGCTGCGGGCCCTGCAGGGCCCGCTCACCCAACGCGAGATCGGCGCCGAGCTGTTCCTGTCGATCAACACCATCAAGGGCTACACCAAGACCCTGTACCGCAAGCTCGACGTCGCCTCCCGCGCCGAGGCCGTCGACCGCGGCCGCCGACTCGGCCTCATCTGACCGGCACTCCCGCCACTGCACCCCGGGTGGTTCCTGCGCGGGGTGGAGCGCTCTCCCACCCTCTGCACCCACTCTCGTGACAGGCCGAGTGGATGGGAGCGAGCTGGTGAAGTTGACCTACGACGTGGAGATCCGCGGCGCCCTACCTCGCGCGGCCCGCGAGGAGCTGCGCAGGCGGTTCGGAGACCTGGTGGTGCGCTACGAGGGGGACCGGACGATCCTGACCGACGTCTCCGTCGACCAAGCCGCACTGCGGGCGCTGCTCGGCCTGCTGTGGGACATCGGCGGCGAACTGCACCTCGTGCGCGCGACCGCCTCCCGGACCAGACAGATGCACGCAAGGAAGTGAGAGGTCATGCATGACGCCGCAGAGGTGGCGGTCCAACCCCCCACCACCAACCCATTGAACCCGACGCCGCGAAGGGACAGGACCGCCTGGCTCTGGCTCGCCGTGGGCACCCTGCTGCTGCAGTTCGCGTGGTTCGCCCATGTGCTGCCCATCGCCGGCTGGCTGGCGCCCGTGTTCCTGCTGCGGTTCGTGCGCGGCCAGCGAGTCACGGTCGGCCTGCTGACGATTGGCCTGATCGGCTATCTGACCGTGCTGGTCGCGATGCGTGGCAGCATCACGGCCCCAGACATCTACCTGTTCGCGCTGGCTGGACTCACGATGATCGTGTCGTACGGAGCTGACCGGATGTTCGCGCGACGGCTCGGCGGGCTCTTGGGCACCCTGGTCTTCCCGGCCACCGACACCGGATTGGCCTTCCTGGCAAGCACGGCCAGCTCAGGCGCCTTCGCCACGCTCGGGGCGCCCGCCTACACCCAAGCCAGCGAGCTGACCCTGGTCCAGCTGGTCTCGGTGACCGGCCTGTGGGGTCTCAGCTTCCTGATCACCTGGCTCGCACCCGTCGCCAACGATCTCTGGGAACACGGGTTCGACCCGCGACAGGTCCGCCGCGGCACCACTGCATTCGTCGCCGTCCTCGCCGCCACCTTCCTCTTCGGCGGAGCACAGCTCGCCTTCTTCGCACCCGACAGCCCAACGGTGCGGGTGGCCGCACTGGCACCCGACAGGGAGCTGGCCAGCGCCGCGGACACCGCCGAACTCGGGCCCCGGCCGCTACCGTCAGCCACGCGCACCGCCGTGCGCGGGGCCTACCTCGACCCGCTGGCCGACGACTTGTTCGCGCGAACCCGAGAGGCCGCCGGCGGCGGCGCCAGGATCGTCGTCTGGTCCGAGGCAGCGGCATACGTCTTCAAGGAGGACGAGGCAGCGTTCCTCGGGCGGGCCCGGGCCGTGGCCCGCGACGAGGGTATCTACCTCCAGATCGGTCTGGTCTCAATGCTGCCCACTGACCGGTATCCCAGCGTCGAGATCCGGGCGATCCTGCTCGATCCGGCAGGCAAGGTCCTGTGGGACTACCCCAAGGCCACCAAGGTGCTCAGCGACCCCAATCTGCCGGGGCCGGGCATCGTTCATACCGTCGACACCCCCTACGGCACGTTGGCCACGGTCATCTGCTTCGACGCAGACTGGCCCAGCCTTGTCCGCCAGGCGGGGATGGCGGGTACAGACCTCCTACTGGTTCCCTCCAGCGACTGGCAGGAAGTCGCCGAGCTGCACGCGCGGATGGCGGTCTTCCGGGCGGTCGAGAACGGCGCCAACCTGGTCCGTCCGACGCGCAGGGGGACCTCGGTGGCCAGCGACTACCAGGGCAGGTTGCTCGGGTACAAGAGCGACTACTTCGTCGGCACCGACCACACCATGGTCGCCAACGTTCCCACGGAGGGCAGGCCCACCCTCTATGTCTACATAGGCGAAATCGTCGGTTGGATGTCTGTCCTCGGCATGATCGTCCTGCCCGCCGTGGCGCTGGCCCGTCGACGCCGGCACGACGACACGCGAGACAGCTCCAGCGCGCCGGACGCAGAATCCGGCCCGGCTGCGGCACGTGATACCGCCTGGCAGGCGGAGCGACCAGATCGGGGAACGCCATGAGCGGCCCCGGCTGAGATCGGCGGACGGGTGGCGGATGATCCTGACGGTCGACACGTGCGTGTCCATGGGCATGATGAAGCCGTCACCTTCGTTCCACTTCGGCTCGGGTGAACGCGTCTATGGCACGGTTGGCGCGGGAGGGTCGTTCGGCTTCGCGGACCCCGACCCGCGATCGGATTCGCCTACGCGACCAACCGCCTCGGCTTCCACCAGTGGGATGACCCGCGGGAGAAGGCACTTCGAGACGCGTGGTTCGCCTGCCTCTGAGGGCGGCGCCGCCCCGGGGGCCCCCGCGCGCACCGCGGCCTGTCACAGCCGAGGGGCAAACACCTTGCCCTGGAGGGCCTCGTGGAGCAGGCGCGCGGACCGCGATGCGGCGAGCAGCCGGATGCCCTCGGCCTCGATCTGGACCAGGATCTCGTCGAGCGCCTCGGCCGGGACGTGCGGGCCGATGGCGACGCGAGCCTCTCGCCAGGCGTCGCGCATGGCGACGACCTGGCCCTCGAGGTGGCGGCCGGCGAGCCACGCGAGGGCGATGGGGTGCTTGCGCCAGCCGGTGTACGAGCGGTAGTCGGGCGGGCACTGGTCGAGCAGCCACAGCACCGCCCGGTCCTCCCAGCCGTGCGTGTGCGCCGGGGGCACGCCCTCGGGCCAGCCGGGTGGGGTGTGTGCTGCCATGCGGTCATTGTGCATGCCGACCCCGCACGATCGCGCAACACGCCCGTCTGGCCGCGTCACCTCCGACAATCCAGCCCGGGCTGGATTGTCGGCGGCCGAAGGGCCTTGGGAGGCCCGACAATCGCACCGTGGCTGGATTGTCGGAGGCTGGATTGTCGAAGGCCCCGCACCCGGCCACCAGGAAACGGGACGGGCCCCGGACACCGCGCTCAGCGGCATACGGGACCCGTCCGACGACCTCCCGACGGGAAGCCTCCTGCTCAGCTCGCGACGAGCGACCGGAGGACGTACTGGAGGATGCCACCGTTGCGGTAGTAGTCCGCCTCACCCGGCGTGTCGATGCGGACCACGGCGTCGAACTCCTTGGTGGAGCCGTCCTCGGCGGTCGCCACGACCCGGACCGTCCGCGGGGTGCGTCCCTCGTTGAGCTCGGTGATCCCGGAGATGGAGAACGTCTCGGTGCCGGTCAGGCCGAGCGACTCGGCGTTCTCGCCCTGTGGGAACTGGAGGGGGATGACGCCCATGCCGATGAGGTTGCTGCGGTGGATCCGCTCGAAGCTCTCGGCAATGACCGCCTTGACGCCGAGCAGGCTGGTGCCCTTGGCGGCCCAATCGCGCGACGACCCGGAGCCGTACTCCTTGCCGGCGAGGATGACGAGCGGAACGCCCGCAGCCTGGTAGGCCTGCGACGCGTCGTAGATCGTCGTCTGCTCGCCCCCCTTGGTGAAGTCGCGGGTGAAGCCGCCCTCGACGCCGTCGAGAAGGAGGTTC
>DASUQN010000231.1:0-8159 GCA_036280515.1 Intrasporangium sp.
CTCCGTCCGCCGACCGAAGCGCAGCTGGGCCCGGAACCGTGTGAGGAAGTCGGGCACTCCTTCGACGGGAGCGATGAGGACGAGCCGCTCGGTCGCGAGCCAGCCGTCGCGCAGCGCGAGGAGTGCCGAGAGCGCGCCCAAGGAATGGGCCACGACGGCACGGGCCGGACCGAACCTCGCAGCGACCGCGTCGAGTGAGCGGCCCAGCTCGACGGCATCACTGGATCGCGATCCGTGCACTCCCGCATCCGAGCGTCCGTGACTCAGGCCGTCGAAGGCAACGACCTTCAGACCCTGAGCGAGCAGGTGCCGGACCAAGGGCTTCAGCTGCTCCGCGTGCCCACTCCACCCGTGGACGAGGTAGACGACCGGGCCCTCCCCATAGGTCCAGCCACGGATGGCCCGACCGCGGAGGGCCGTCTCGAAGGGGCTGCCGAGGAGCTCGACGATCCCGTCCGGGTCCGTCTTCCCGGTTCGCGCGGGAGGTGGGAGCTCGAACCACAGGCGGTAGGCCCAGGCCGCCGCCAGCCGCGGCGCGACGGCGTCCATGAGGGCGAAGGCAGCCGTAGCGGCATGGTGAATAATCGTACGATCGATCGTGCTTTTCTTGGGTGATGTCTGGACCATGTGCTGGTTCCTTTCATGGTGGGACCGCGCTGGCAGCGGTCGGTGTGGAGGGTCCGCCCGTTCAGGCGGGGTTGGCGCGACAGGACTCCAGGAGACGCTCGAAGGCGCGGCGGGCGTGTTCGTCGGCCTTCGGGTCGCGCATCAGGCGACGGGCGTGGTGATGCGCAAGCAGGATGCCCTCGAGCTCGTAGGACACCTGCGCGGCGTCCACGTCGGGTCGGAAGTGACCCTCGGCAACGGCGGTGCCGACCACCAGGGCCACGGACTCGAGCTTGTCGCGCTCGGCACGGACGAGCTCATCCCGAACCGGGCCTTCTTGGTCGTCGAACTCACTCGCGGCGTCGACGAAGATGCACCCGCCCGCAAAACGGCCGGACTGCCAGGCGAGCCAGTTCTCGAAGAAGGCCCGGAGGCGCGGCTCGCCCCTGGGTGCCTTCACGGTCGGCCGCATGACGTGGTCGGTGAACTGGTCGCGGGCGTACTGGAGCACCTCTACCTGGAGCGATTCCTTCGATGCGAAGTGGGCGTAGAGGCCGCTCTTCGACAGCTTGCTCGCAGTGGCGAGCGTGCTGATGGTGAGGCCGCCGAGCCCTAGTCGGGACGCCAGGTCACTCGCCTCGTCGAGGATCGCCGCCTTCGTCTGCTCACCCTTGCCCATGGACCAATAAAAGCACGACCGTTCGTCATCCAGCAAGGGGTTTGTTCGGGTCAGCCGAGCTCGCCGCCATCCGTGGACCAACGGCGGAGCACCGGCAGCCAGACGGCGACGCTGTCGGGCACGAACGATCCCGGCTCGCGGTCGATGCGCCTCACGAGCTCCGCGAGCGGGACCCAGGCGCCCCAGGCGACCTCCTCGGGCTGCCAGCGGATCGGCCCACTCCAGGTCGTGGTGAACCGGTGTGCGTGGTGCCTCGTGTGCTCGTCGGCATACGTCACGACCCCGAGTGGCACCAGCTCCACGCCATGCACGCCGAGCTCCTCGTCGAGCTCGCGAAGGGCGCCCACGACCGGGTCCTCACCGGCGAGCAGCACACCACCGGCAGCGAAGTCGAGCAGGCCGGGGAAGACGTCCTTCGAGAGGGTCCGTCGGTGGAGGTACACGCCGTCGCCCGGCCCCCGGACCACGATCGACGACGCCGCGTGCCACGCATTGTCGCGTCGCATGACGGAGCGCCGGCACGCCCCGACCAGGTTGCCGGCGGCGTCGGACCGGGCACCCAGCTCGTCCGCCACGCTCACTGCCTCTCACTCCCCTCGAACGCCCTCGGAAGACCCACGTCATGCGGCGGCGAGCTCATGGCGCGGCGCCTCATCAGCCCAACAGGACACGGACCTCGTCGAGCTCCGTCGCGTCATACCAGAGCAGGTCGTCGGCCTCCACCTCGGTCGCAGCACCCGCCGCCTCGTCGACGTGAAAGGACGCGATGCGGCTCATCGGTACCGACGCCACGAGCCGCACCCGGCTGACCGGCCTCCCATCCCCGCCCACGACCCAGGCGGGGTCCGCGTCGGCCGACGCCACAACCCGTCGGTCTCCCGGCTGCGAACGCGCCCCGGCAGACGCGGCGACCGCATCTGAGAAGGCGGCGAACTCGAGGTCCTCCAGGTCGAGACCAGCTGTGCGAGAGCGAAGGTCGTCGGTCACCGCGAACGCGTCCCGAGGACTCGCGTGGTCAACGTCGAGGGCACCCATCTCGGCGAGGGCGTCCAGGTCTCGACTCCCGATCGGCACGTAGACGCGGATCACGGGCATCAGGACTCCCTCCCACTCCTCAGCTCGGCGAGCGAGACGACGATCGAATCGGCGAGCTCGTCGACATCGGGCATCGCCTCACGATCAGCATTGAGGCCGTAGTAGACCCCGCCGTTGTAGGACGTGATCCCGATGGACAGGGCCTGTCCTCGTGCGAGCGGAGTGACGGGGTAGGTGGACAACATCTCGGCCTCACCGGCGTAGAGCGGGGTCTGCGGTCCCGGGACGTTGGTGATCATGACGTTGTAGAGGCGCCGCGACATCGCAGAGCCGAGCCGGGCCCCGAGCGCATGGAGGGTCGGTGGAGCAAAGCCGGCCAGGTTGGCGAGGGAGGTCGCCCCGACCGCCTGCCCACCTTCCATCTGCTGTCGCATCGCGAACGCGATCTGGTGCAGTCGCATCGATGCGCCCGGTTCCCCCACCGGCAGGCTGACCACACAGGCCATGACCTGGTTGGCGTACATGCCGGCGGGGTCGTCGCCATAGATGCTGACCGGCACCATGGCCCGGACGACGCTTCCGCCGTGGACCGGCTCGCCCCGCGCCAGCAGCCAGCTGCGAAAACCACCCGTGATCGTGGCGAGGACGACGTCGTTGATCGTCACGTCCTCGGCGTAGGCCCCTTTGGCCAGCCGCTTGCGGACGGCCCGGTAGTCCTCGAGGTCCGTCGACACCATCACCCACCGGCGCGCCGACCCCACCTCGGCGTTCAGCGGAGACACGGGCGCAGGCCGGGCGGCCGTCCGTGCGACCGCCGACACCACGGTCCCGGCCGACTCGATGGCTCGGAGGACGACGTTGAGGGCGTCATTGAGGCCACCCCGGACCTGGTCGACGACCTGGGTCGGACGCCGCACCGCGTCGACGAAGGCGCCTGCGACCAGCTCCGCGGACGAGGGCGGCGCCTTGGGCTCCCACGGCACCTGGTCCTCGCCGAGGCCTTCACCTCGCACGGAGTCGACGATGACGTGAGCGATGTCGAGAGCGTGCACCCCGTCGATGATGGCGTGATGCGTCTTGGTGACGATGGCGACTCGTCCGCCCTGGAGCCCCTCGACGTAGTACACCTCCCACAGCGGCCTCGTCCGGTCCAGCTTGCGCGGCTGCACCCGGGCGACGAAGTCCTGGAGCTGACGGTCGGTGCCCGGGCGCGGCAGGCCCGCGCGCCGTACGTGGTAGCTCATGTCGAACGACTCGTCGTCGACCCAGACCGGGTTGGCGAGGCGACCGGGCACGTCGCGGACCTTCTGGCGGAACCGCGGGATCCCCCCGATCCGGTTCTGGATGATCTGCACGAGCTGGTCGTGGTCGAACCCGTCACCCGGTGGCTGGAAGATCATGACCGACCCGACATGCATTGCCGTGGTCGGCTCCTCGAGGTACAGGAAGGACGCGTCGAGGGAGGTCAGCCGGTCCGACATGCTCACACTCTGCCAGACCCGTCCACGTAGGATCCGCACCATGCCCCTGAATCGTGTCCTGCCGTATGCCGCCTGCCTCCTGGCGCTCTCCGGCATCGCAGCCTGCGGCTCGGCTGACGGAGCAACCCCCGGCCGCAACGCCACTGCGACGGCAGTGAAGTCCCTTGACGTGACCGTCACCGGCACCACCGTGCAGCCCCCACCCGCGCAGGTGGACCTTCGCATCGGTGAGGCGCTCGACCTGACCGTGACGATCGACCACGACGACGAGCTTCATGCCCATGGCTTCGACGACGTCGAGGCGGAGCTCAAGGCCGGCGTCCCCACCACGGTGCGGCTCGTCGGCACGGAGTCCGGGGTCTTCGAGGTCGAGACCCACGAGCCTGCCCTGACGCTGCTCACCGTAGCGGTCCGGTAGGCGCGTGCGGTGCTGAGCCCAGCGGCATACGGCATGCTCGCCGCACTGCCCACCCACGGGGTGGGCAGTCGGAGCGACCTGCCCCTTCCGTTTGGTGCGCTTGTGGCTAGTGCACTGGCCGCGCTGCTCATCTCCTTCCTGGCGGTCGGCCTGCTCTGGCGCGAGCCGCGGCTGCGCAGCTCCCAGGGGCTCGTGCTCCCCGGCTTCCTCGCCTCGGTGCTCGACTCCCGCTGGCTCCGTCGGGTGGCGCAGACGCTCTCGATCGCGCTCACGCTGTGGATCCTGGTGGCCCTGCTCGCCGGCCCCGACAGCGCACGCAACCCGGTGCCCCACGTCGTCTACGTGTGGCTCTGGGTCGGCCTCGCGTTCGCGTCGATGCTGCTCGGGCCGGTCTGGCGTGTCATCAACCCGGTGCGGCTGCTGCACACGGGCCTGTTGCGGCTCGCTCGGGTCTCCCCCGACGTCGCGGTCTTCCGCTATCGCGCGGGGTGGTGGCCGGCCGCGCTGGGGCTCGGCGTCTTCACCTGGGTCGAGCTGGTGGCCACCGAGAACACCAGCCTTCCCTTCCTGCGGCTGCTCATCCTCGGCTTCCTGCTCGTCTCGATTCTGGGCGCCGGCCTCTTCGGCCGAGCGTGGTTCGATCGCGCCGACCCGTTCGAAGCCTGGTCCAGCCTGCTCGGCGCCCTCGCGCCGCTCGGGCGACGGGACGACGGGCGGTGGGTGCTTCGCACCCCGCTCCATGGGATCAACGAGCTGCGTGGCGAGCGCGGGCTCGTCGCAACGGTTGCCGTCATGCTCGGCAGCACCGCCTATGACGGGTTCTCCGCCAACCTGTCGTGGGCGACCTTCGTCCAGACCTCTGCCGTGCCCGCCTCGGTGCTCAAGACCGCGACCCTGCTCGGGTTCTTCGTGGCCGTGGCGGTGACTCTGTGGCTGGCCTCAGCTGCATCAATGGCGTTGTCAGGAAAGGGAATTCGGGACTCCTTCTACCTGGTCTCCGAGTTCGCCCCCTCACTCATCCCCATCGCCGGTGGCTACGTCGTCGCGCACTACTGGTCGCTGTTCGTCTACCAGACACCGGTCGGGCTGGCGCTGCTCAGTGACCCTCTCGGCACCGGAGCGGACCTGCTCGGCACTGCCGGGATCACGCCGAATGACACCCTGGTCCAGGCCACCCTGGTGGCGACGATCCAAGCGGTCAGCATCGTCGTGGGTCACCTGCTGGCGGTGCTCGCGGCCCATGAACGCGCCGTCACGGTGCTCGATCGGCGATCCGCGATCGTGGGCCAGGTCCCGCTCATGGTCATCATGCTCGCCTACACCTTCGCGGGCCTGACCATCCTCTTCGCCCCCTGATCTGCCCGTCAGCCGGCAGCCCTCGCACGTCGGAGCCGGCGCTGGCGACCCGTCACTCGCGTCTGGGTCCAGGGCGCGACCGCTGTGGCGAGCCCTGCAAAGGCGTCCCCCAGGGCGGAGTCCCGGGCGTGCTCGACCACCGACCGGCCGGCGAGGAGGGCGGCATCAACGGTCGCCGCGTCGTCGGGCACGAAATGGAGGCCGTCCAGGCCCGCGAAACGCAGCAGCGACTCGGCGATGCGCTCCTGGGGTCGTGAGCCGACCGCGGAGCTGCGGACCCGGTTGATCACGGGCACGGGTGGAGGCGACGGGACGGAGCCGAGCTCCTGGAGGGCTCGGACGAAGCGCTGGAGCCCAACGGGGTCCGCGCTGCCCACGGCGAGCACCGTGTCGGCCTCCGCGAGCGTCGTCAGGGTCGCCTCGTTGCGACGGGGCGCGGCGGTGTCATAGCTGAGCTCCTCGTCGTTCTCGATGCAGAAGCCGCAGTCGACGACGATGACCTGCGCCAGGCCGCGCCCGAGCTCGAGGACACGCTCCAGCGACGCAGCCCGCAGCTCCGGCCACCGCTCCGCCTTGGGCAGTCCGGTCAGCACGCGAAGGCCCGGCATGACGACGGGAGCGAGGCGCGCGAGGGCTGGCAGGTCGAGCGTGCCGTGGTCCGCGGCCCGGCAGGCCGCCGCGATACCGGGCGCCTCGTCGAGCAGACCGAGGACCTGGGCCACGCTGCCGCCGTAGGTGTCCGCGTCGACGAGGAGGACCTCCCGGGAGCGGAATGCGATCTCCGCCGCCAGGTTCACCGCGAGGGTGGTGCGGCCCGGCCCGCCCGTGGGTCCCCAGACCGCAACGATCGTCGAACGGGTCGGTGGGTCCGAGTCCTGCGACGGGCCGCCGCCAGGCTCGGAGCCGCGTGGTTGCCAACCACGGCCGTCGTCACCGTCCGACGGCGAAGCGCTCACCGAGGAGAGCGGATCCGGTCCGGGAGCCGGCAGAGCGGAGCCGTTGGTGGCACGGGCGGTGTCCACCAGGTCGTCCGGGACGTGGTCCGGGACCAGCAGCTGTCCCGAAACGTCGCCCTCCCCCACCACGGGCAGATCCGTGGGGCTTGGACGCCCGCGCGTGCGACCCTCCGTCTGGTCTCGCACGGCAGCGCTGAAGGCTTCCGCGGTCGCCTCGACGGGCAGGACGACAGGGATCCGAAGCTGGCGCAGTCGACGTTCGGCGCCGTCATCCCCCGTCGGGTACAGGCCCAGGACGAGCACGCCGCGTTGGCTCAGGCGATGGACCAGGCCGAGGTCGAGGCCGTTCAGGTCGGCACTCACGACGGCACACTCCCCCAGGCCCGCCTCAGCGACGGAGAGCAGCTCGGCGACATCGGCGCAACGGCGCATGACCCTGAGATCGGCAGCTGACTCGAGGGTCGTGGCGACCACTGACTCCCACGCGGGTCCGAGGCCCGTGATGACGTCGGTCATGCGTCTCCACCCTCGTCCACCGGCCCTTTGACCGGCCCTTTCACCGGGACGAGCGTGATCTTCGCGTCCTGGTCCACCGCCTCGATGACCGCCCTGACGCGCTCAGCCGGCACGTAGAGCTGCACTGATGTCGTCGCTGTCGCACCGAAGCCACCTTCGCCAGCCCGTACGTCGACGACGGCGACGGCCTGGAGCAGGCGCGACGTGCGCCTCGGCTCAGTGTCATCGGTCACCCGACGGGTTGCATCCGGCGTGACGTAGAGGTCCACTCGATGACCACGCTCCAGCCCGGCGGTCGACTGCGCATCGGCCGTGACGGTCACACGCTGTACATCCACGTCTCCAGGAGCGCCGAGCGCAGCGGTGGGCACGAGCTCGCCGGCCAGGACGTCCCGCAGCATGATCCTCCCCTCCGGCACCGGGGCGTCTGCCGCGACGTACCGCCCGAGGCTGTCCGCGAGCGCAACATCGACGCGCTGGAAGGAGGCGGCGGTGACTGCCTCACCGGCGACGAGATTCTCCACGGCGACGAAGTACGGCATCCGGTCGTCGGCACTCGCGACGAGCCTGGCTCCGAGCGTGGTCGACGCGATGACGAGGATCACGCCCACCACGAGTCGGCTGTCCTTCCAGGACGGCTTCTGCAGCCTCTTTGCCGTCGGCACGGCCAGTTCGCCCATGCGGTCACAACCCCCTTGCAGTCACGGTGGAACGGCTCAAGCCACGTCGCGGGAACATCCTTCCGCACTCGCACACAAACCGCCTCTGGAGGCGGCGAACTGTGCACAACCCGAATCAACCAGTCCAGAGCTTGCCTAGCATGGGCAGGGCCGAGACGGCGGGCTGTGTGCAACGCAACCCCACCCGGGGTATGAGTTGCTCGACGGCGTACTCGGTGGACCACGCCCGTGGTGGCACGAAGTGAAGGAGCGATCGTGGCCCAGAGGTTCCTCCAGCTGGCAGAGGTGTCGGAGATCCTGAACATCTCGGCAGCGCAGGCCTACGCCCTGGTGCGCTCCGGCGAGCTGCCCGCCATCAAGATCGGAGGCCGGGGCCAGTGGCGGGTCGAGGTCGCCGAGCTCGAGAACTACATCCAGCGCATGTACGCAGAG
>DASUQN010000232.1:0-8236 GCA_036280515.1 Intrasporangium sp.
CGCCGGGAGCGAGCGAACGGTCGCGGAGCAGACGACGGCCGGGGAGCTCTTCGACGGCGACCGCTCGATCGTCGTTGCGCGCGTCAACGGGGAGCTGCGTGACCTCTACCACGTCGTCGAGGACGGCGACCTCGTCGAACCCGTGACCGTCGACAGCGACGACGGCCTGGCGGTCCTGCGGCACTCGACCGCGCACGTCCTCGCGCAGGCGGTCCAGTCCCTCCACACGGACGCCAAGCTGGGCATCGGCCCGCCGATCCGGGACGGTTTCTACTACGACTTCGACGTCGAGGAGCCCTTCCACCCCGAGGACCTCAAGGCCCTCGAGCGGGCGATGCAGAAGATCATCAACGAGGGGCAGACCTTCGAGCGCCGCGTCGTCACCGACGAGGACGCCCTCAAGGAACTGGCGCACGAGCCCTACAAGTGCGAACTCGTGGGCCTCAAGAGTGGCGCCGGAGAGGCGGCCGAGGGGGCAAGCGTCGAGGTCGGAGGCGGTGAGCTGACCATCTACGACAACGTCCGACGCGACGGCACCCGCGTGTGGAGCGACCTCTGCCGCGGTCCCCACGTCCCGAGCACCAAGGTCATCGGCAACGCCTTCAAGCTGATGCGCGTGGCGGCCGCCTACTGGCGCGGGTCCGAGAAGAACCCACAGCTCCAGCGGATCTACGGGACCGCGTGGCCGAGCAAGGAAGCACTGCGAGCTCACCTGGAAAGGCTCGCCGAGGCCGAGCGACGGGACCACCGCAAGCTTGGTGCGGAGCTCGACCTCTACAGCTTCCCGGACGAGCTCGGCTCCGGCCTGCCCGTGTTCCACCCCAAGGGCGGGGTCATCAAGCGTGAGATGGAGGACTACGTCCGCCGCCGCCACATCGAGGAGGGCTTCGACTACGTCGGAACGCCCCACATCAGCAAGGACGGCCTGTTCCACACGTCCGGACACCTGCCGTACTACGCCGACACGATGTTCCCGCCCATGGAGCTGGAGGGGGCCGAGTACCGCCTCAAGGCGATGAACTGCCCCATGCACAACCTCATCTTCAAGTCCCGCGGCCGGTCCTACCGCGAGCTGCCCCTGCGGTTCTTCGAGTTCGGCTCGGTGTACCGCTACGAGAAGTCGGGGGTCGTGCACGGCCTGACCCGCGTGCGCGGCCTGACGATGGACGACTCCCACTCCTACGTCACCGAGGAGCAGGCGCCGGACGAGATCAAGCACCTACTCGACTTCATCCTCGGACTGCTCAAGGACTTCGGTCTCACCGACTTCTACCTCGAGCTGTCGACGCGCGATGAGGACGGCGACAAGAAGGACAAGTTCATCGGGACGGGCGAGCAGTGGGCCGTTGCCACCGCCGTCCTCGAGAAGGCCGCCACCGAGTCCGGCCTCGAGCTCGTCGCGGACCCCGGGGGCGCTGCCTTCTATGGTCCGAAGATCTCGGTCCAGGCAAAGGACGCCATCGGCCGGACCTGGCAGATGTCGACCATCCAGTACGACTTCAACCAGCCGGAGCGGTTCGGCCTCGAGTACCAGGCCGCGGACGGCTCGCGCCAGCAGCCGGTGATGATCCACTCGGCCAAGTTCGGCTCGATCGAGCGGTTCCTCGGGGTGCTCGTCGAGCACTACGCCGGCGCGTTCCCGGTCTGGCTCTCGCCGGTCCAGGCGCTCGGTGTGCCGGTGGCCGAGGAGTTCGCCGACTACCTCGGTGAGGTGCTGGACCGGCTGCGCCGCAAGGGAGTCCGCGTCGAGCTCGACGCGAGCGACGACCGCTTCCCGAAGAAGATCCGCAACGCGTCGAAGTCAAAGGTGCCCTACGTGCTCATCGCGGGCGAGGACGACCGGGCTGCCGGGGCCGTGTCGTTCCGCTATCGGGACGGCTCGCAGAAGAACGGCGTGCCGATCGACGACGCGATCGCAGAGATCGTGACTGCGATCGAGTCCCGCTCGCAGGTCTAGCTGCTGTCCAGCTGCGCCGCCCTCGGGCGACCGCTTCTCGGCGTGTCTCGTGGACACGCCGAGAGCCGACGGCATCGCCGACAAAGTCTCCGCGAACCCCTTGCAAACACGACATGGCGGGGCTACAAAGGAACTACCGGACCGCTTCGGCGGATCGGTTCTTCCTCACCTCGGTGAGCGAAGAAGAAGGCCCGGGAACTCATACTTCCCGGGCCTTCACCTTCCATCGGCGGAAGGCCACCGATTCCCGGCCCCGTGGCTCTCACACCCGCGGGGCCGCGTCGCGCCCGGCACGGGCAAGCGGAAGCCAGCCCAGCGGCATACGGCAAGAACGGGTTGGCCCTGCGGTCTCACACACCGCAGGGCCACACCCATTGAACCCGCTGGCACCTTCCGGCCTCAAATCGACACGCCCGCCAGAGGGCCAGCCGACTCGACATAGGATGCGGGCCATGACGGAGCAGGGGAGCGACAGGAGTGCCTCGGGTGTCGGCCCCGACGGCGGTCCAGACGTCGATGCCCAGCTCGAGGACCACGCCGCCTTCGCGCACGTGGACGATGGGTTCCAGCGACTGTGGACGCCCCACCGGATGGCCTACATCATCGGCGACAAGCCGACGGACGAGCCGGGCTCCGGCTGCCCCTTCTGCACCGCCCCGGACAAGAGCGACGACGAGGGGCTCATCGTCCGCAGGGGCAGCCACTGCTACGTCGTGATGAACCTGTTCCCGTACAACCCAGGTCACCTGCTCGTCTGCCCGTACCGCCACGTCTCCCTCTATGTCGACCTCACCGACGAGGAGACGGAGGAGTTCACCGCTCTGACCAAGGCGGCGATCCGGGCACTCGAGGCGGCCTCGGCACCGCACGGCTTCAACCTGGGGATGAACCAGGGCGCGGTTGCGGGTGCCGGCGTCGCGGCCCACCTGCACCAGCACATCGTGCCGCGGTGGGGAGGCGACTCGAACTTCCTGCCGATCGTCGGCCAGACGAAGGCGCTCCCCGTGCTCCTCGAGGACACCCGTCAGCTCATCCTCGCCGCCTGGGCGGCAATCTGACACCGAGCGTCACCAAGTCGTCACTGGACCGTCGACCGGGCGTCGCGCCGGCCGACGATCGCTGCAGCACCGAGTCAGTAGGCTGGCCCCACTATGCTCGACAGATTCCTCCGCGCGACCGTCACCAAGATCCTCGGTCCGATCGCCCGTCTCCTCCTCAAGATCGGCATCAGCGCGGACATCGTGACCGTCGTCGGCACGATCGGAGTCAGCGTGGGTGCCCTCTACTTCTTCCCACGCGGGCAGGTGTGGATCGGTGTGCTCGTCATCACCGCGTTCGTCTTCTCGGACACGATCGACGGGATCATGGCCCGCGAGTCCGGGGGTTCGACGAAATGGGGCGCGTACCTCGACTCCACCCTCGACCGCATCGGTGATGCAGCGATCTTCGGCGGCCTGGTGCTCTACTACGCGGGCATGGGCGACAACAGCGTCATGGCCGCGCTCTCGCTCGCTTGCCTCATCCTCGGCAGCGTCGTCTCGTACGCGCGGGCGCGGGCAGAGGGCCTCGGTTTCACCGCCTCCGTCGGCATCGCGGAGCGCGCCGACCGGCTGGTGGCCGTGCTCGTGGCCGCCTTCTTCGCGGACCTGTTCGACTCGACGCTCCTGCTCGGTGTGGTCCTCGCGTTGCTCGCAGTCGCCAGCCTCGTCACCGTGGTGCAACGGATCATGACGGTGCGGTCGCAGGCACTCGCCGCTGGTGAGGTCAACCATTGACCAGATCCCGAGGCGTCGCCGTCGCGACCCGCGACCTCAGGGACCAGCTCACCGTCGCCGGCTTCAAGCTCGGCTGGCGGGCACTGCGCGGGCTCCCGGAGCCGATCGCGTACGGGCTGTTCAACCGGATTGCCGACGTCGCCGTGCGCCGTGGCGGCAAACGGGTCGAGCGGCTCCGCGCCAACTACCGGAAGGCCCGACCGGAGCTTGACGACGCAGCGCTCGACTCGCTCGTGCGAGCCGGAATGCGCTCCTACATGCGCTACTACTGCGAGGCATTCCGGCTGCCCTCCCTCACCAGGGACCAGATCGACGGTGCCGTCCTGTCCCGTGGTGATGACGAGCCGCGCCGTTTCACCGAGAAGGGGGAGGCCGCCGTCGTCTTCGTCGGCCACCTCGGCAACTTCGACCTGGCGGCAGCGTGGGCGGCGGGGAGCCTGGCCCCGGTGACCACGGTGGCCGAGCGGCTCAAGCCCGAGGAGGTCTTCCAGGAGTTCGTCGCCTTCCGCAACGCCATCGACATGGACATCATCCCCCTCACGGGTGGCGACGACCCCTTCGCGGCGCTGGTCCAGACCGCGCGGGCCGGTGGCCGACTCATCGCCCTGGCGAGCGACCGCGACCTGACGAGCAACGGCGTCGAGGTGGACCTCGTCGGCCACCGAGCCCGGATGGCGAAGGGCCCCGCCGTCCTCTCCCTGCTCACCGGGGCACCGTTGTACTGCGCGGCGATTCACTACGAGCCGGCGCCCAACGGCTACGGACTTGGCGGCTACCGGACGGTGATCGAGTTCAGCGAACGACTCCACCCTCGGGTGGAAGGCCCCACGGCCGCCAAGGCGCAGGACCTGATCCAGCAGTGCGCCGACCACCTGTCCGTGACGATTCGCCAGCACACGTCGAGCTGGCACATGCTCCAGCGGGTCTTCGTCGAGGACCTCTCATGACCCGCGTCCGATGGACTCGCACATGAGAATCGGCATCGCCTGCCCCTACTCGTTCGACGTTCCCGGCGGGGTGCAGTTCCATGTCCGTGACCTCGCCGAGCACTTCATCGGCGAGGGCGAGGAGGTCTCGGTGCTCGCCCCGGCCGACAGCGAGACGGCGCTGCCCGACTACGTTGTGTCGGCGGGACGCGCCACCGCCGTCCGCTTCAACGGCTCCGTCGCACGAGTGGCCTTCGGTCCGGTCACCGCCGCCAAGGTCGGCCGGTGGCTCGACCACGGCAGGTTCGACGTCCTCCACATCCACGAGCCGATGTCTCCCAGCGTCAGCGTTCTCGCCCTCATGGCAGCCGACGGGCCCATCGTCGGGACGTTCCACACCTCGATGCTCCGCTCTCGCACGATGCAGACGGCCTACCCGATCATCCGGCCTTCCCTGGAGAAGATCTCGGCGCGGATCGCCGTGAGCGAGGACGCCCGCCGCACGGTCACGACGCACGTCGGAGGAGACGCGGTCGTCATCCCGAACGGCGTCTACGTCGAGCGCTTCGCCGCCGCGCCGAAGCGACCGGAGTGGACGGGCACAGCGGATCGGCCGACGATCGCGTTCCTCGGACGGATGGCGGAGCCACGGAAGGGCCTCCCCGTCCTGGCCGCTGCCCTGCCGACGGTCCTGCAGCAGGTCCCGGGGCTGCGGCTGCTCGTCGCCGGGCCCGGGGACCCGGCCCAGGTCACGGAAGGGTGGCCGCAGGACGTGCGTGGGGCCGCGGAGTTCCTCGGGGCAGTGCCCGACGAGGCGAAGGCATCCCTCCTCTCCTCGGTCGACCTCTATGTCGCGCCGAACACCGGTGGGGAGAGCTTCGGGATCATCCTCATCGAGGCGATGTCGTCCGGGGCCTGCGTCGTGGCCAGTGACCTCCCGGCGTTCTCCCGGGTACTCGACGGCGGCGCCGTCGGGGCGATGTTCCGCAACGAGGACCCAGCCGACCTCGCCCATCAGCTCGTCGACCTGCTCGAGCAGCCCGAGCGTCGCCGGGACCTCGCCGCCCGTGGCCAGCAGCGGGCGCATCGCTTCGACTGGTCGGTCGTGGCCGATCAGATCCGCGCCGTGTACGAGACGGTGATCGAGGGTCGGCTCGCGGCACAGACCGATCCGCCGACGAGATGGAACCGCTTCCTGCGTGGGGGTGCCCGATGAGCGAGGTCCTCTCGTGGGTCCTCGCGGTCCTCTTCGTCCTCGTCATCATCGCGTGGTACCTCACGTACACCGCCGCACGGCTCGACCGGCTCCACGTCAGGCTCACCGGCACCTTGGCGGCGCTCGACGCGCAGCTCGTCAGGCGGGCCGAGGCCTCGCTCGAGCTCGCCAACAGTGGTCTGCTGGACGGCGCCACGTCGCTCATCCTGGCCACCTCCGCCGCCGAGTCGCTGGAGAACCCGGGTGAGCACGGCGAGATCCGCGAGGTCGTCGAGAACGACCTGACCGAGGCCCTCCACCACTCGCTCACCGAGCCCACGTGCGCGGAGATCCGCGAGGCCGGTCCGCTCGGGGTCGACCACCTGGACCGCCTCCGTTCGACCTGCACCAGGGTCTCGCTCGCGAGGCGGTTCCACAACGACGCGGTGACCGATGTCCGGCGGGTGCGGCGCAAGTGGGCCGTGCGGCTGTTCCGTTTGGCGGGGCACACGCCCATGCCGCTGACGGTGGAGTTCGACGACGAGATGCCTCCGGGCCTGGCCGCCTGAGTCCCGGCCCCCAGACGTGAAACCCTCTGTGGCGGCCGTGCCAGGGCTGGCAACCCGGCGCCGGTCGAAGGACACCTGGGATGGGCCTACGATTCTTAGCATCAACCGAGCACGGAAAGCAGGACGAGCGTGACCATTTCTGAGACCCAGTCTCACCCTCAGCCCGAGATCGGCACCGGCACGACCCGCGTCAAGCGCGGCATGGCTGAGATGCTCAAGGGCGGCGTCATCATGGACGTCGTCACGCCGGAGCAGGCCAAGATCGCCGAGGACGCCGGGGCCGTCGCAGTCATGGCCCTCGAGCGCGTTCCCGCGGACATCCGCGCCCAGGGTGGCGTCTCCCGGATGAGCGACCCCGACATGATCGATGGCATCATCGCCACGGTGTCGATCCCCGTCATGGCCAAGGCCCGGATCGGCCACTTCGTCGAGGCGCAGGTCCTCCAGAGCCTCGGCGTCGACTACGTCGACGAGTCCGAGGTCCTCACCCCGGCCGACTACGCCAACCACATCGACAAGTGGAAGTTCACCGTTCCGTTCGTCTGCGGGGCGACCAACCTGGGCGAGGCGCTGCGCCGGATCACCGAGGGCGCGGCGATGATCCGCTCCAAGGGCGAGGCCGGCACCGGTGACGTGTCCAACGCGACGACCCACATGCGCCAGATCCGCGCCGAGATCCGTCGCCTCCAGAATCTCCCCGAGGATGAGCTCTACGTCGCCGCCAAGGAGCTTCAGGCTCCCTACGACCTCGTCGCCGAGGTCGCGCGCAACGGCAAGCTGCCCGTCGTGCTCTTCACCGCCGGTGGCATCGCCACCCCGGCGGACGCGGCGATGATGATGCAGCTCGGCGCTGAGGGCGTCTTCGTCGGCTCCGGGATCTTCAAGTCCGGCAACCCGGCGCAGCGCGCCGAGGCGATCGTCAAGGCCACGACGTTCTACGACGACCCCGACGTCATCGCCAAGGTCTCCCGCGGCCTGGGCGAGGCCATGGTGGGCATCAACGTGGACGAGATCCCGCAACCCCACCGGCTCGCCGAGCGCGGCTGGTGACCCAGACCCACCACAAACAGGCCGTATGCCGCAGGGCTCAGTGAGCTCAGCGGCATACCTCTGCGGGTGGCGGGGACAGTCCGGTCAGAACGGCGGCGGCTCTTCTCGGCTTTCGTTCGGTGGCTGTTCGCCCGAGGCTGGCGGAGCCGGGTCTCGCAGTCCCTCGGTCCACGACTACGGGTAGGTGATGTGGGCCCGTCCCGCCAGCGTCCGCCAGCGCAGACCTCGCTGGGCCGGGTCGCCGACCGGCTCGCACGAGGTCAGGCCGGCGGTCTTGGGCTGGTGGTGCCGGCGCCGGTCCAGTGGACCCAGATTTCCCACTACCGTGCGACCCTCCGGCCAGGCGGTGTGGTGGTCGATGTCGCACCGCCGTGCGTCGACGGTGCAGCCGGGGCCGCGACAATGCCCGTCCAGAGCCCGAACCTGCTCGATCATGGCCGGGGTCGGTCGGTACCTGTCCGTGCCCAGCTCCAGCGCCCGCCCGGTCAGGTGGTCCACGGCGAGCCACCGCCACACCGACCCCGGAGCCGTGATGACGTGACGGGCGTGCTCGGCGCTGAGCCAGCCATGCCCGGGCAGCTCGCACGGCGCGTCCGAGAGGCCGGCGGCAACCTCGAACGGGACCACGACCCACACCGACGCCGGCGGCGCCAGCGGAGCGCACCCGCAGACGCCATGCTCGGCCGACTGCTCACTTGGCACTGTCTGCACATTCGACGTGTCCTGCGCACTCGAAGCGACCATCGAGCCCCGGGTCGTCGATG
>DASUQN010000233.1:0-5018 GCA_036280515.1 Intrasporangium sp.
GACGAGGACGGCCTCGAGGCCGAGGTCGAGCTGGGCCGGCGGCAGGCCGATCGGGCCGGTGACGAAGGCGCCGGAGGAGGCGTTGTCCGCCGAGACGTCCCCGGCGGTGAACCGGAAGTCCTTGTAGCGACTGTCGATGACCTCGGCACCGCCCCACACCGACTCCACCGCCGCCATCGCCCCGGCACACGTGACGCCCGGGCCCTCGAGCCGGTCGCCCATGACGAAGACGATCTCGGGCTCGATGCGCGGGTGGATGAGCCTCGACTGGGGCACCGGGTCGCCGACGGGCAGCACCATCGCGTCGGTGAGCCACGCGACGAACGGGAAGTGCACGCCCATCCGCTGCTGCTTGGCCCGGCTGGTCAGGCCCAGCTTGACGCCGATGAGCTTCTCGCCGCGCTCGAGGCGCTTGGTCAGGTTGAGGTCCTGGATCTCGTAGCCGGTGTCGAGGTCGAGCTCCGGCCACTCGTCGGTGAAGGGCTCTCGCTCGCGGCGCTCGTCCTCGCAGGCAAGCAGCTCGGCTGCGACGGACTCGATGTCCCAGCCACCCTCGGGCATCGCGCCCTTGCCGCTGGTCGCGGCGGTGTCGGTCGTCATCAGCGCACCCCGAGCCCGGCGAGGTCGCCCATGACCAGCTCCTGCTCCCGCTCCTCCGCGAGCTGCAGGGCGATGTCGATGATCATGTCCTCCTGGCCGCCGACGTAGCCGGCCTCGCCGACCCGCTGCAGGATCGCGTGGGCGGGCACCTCGTAGCGTTCGGCGGCCCGCTCGGCGTGGAGCAGGAATGAGGAGTAGACGCCGGCGTAGCCCTGCGTGATGGACGCCCGGTCCATCCACGGCAGGCGTGGGATGAACGGTCGCACGACGTCCTCGGCAGCGGAAAGGACCTCGCCGAGGTCGACGCCGGTCTTGATGCCCATCCGCTCGAACGTCGCGGCGAGCACCTCGGTCGGGCTGTTGCCGGCTCCGGCGCCGAGCGCACACAGGGCGCCGTCGATCTGCTTGGCCCCGGCCTGGTAGGCCAGCACCGAGTTCGCGATGCCCAAGGAGAGGTTCTGGTGCCCATGGAAGCCCACCTGGGCTGCGTCGGGACCATGACCGATCTCGTCGATGACCGCCTGGATCCGCTGTTGCGCGGTGTCGAGGACCAGGGCGCCGGCCGAGTCGACGACGTAGACACACTGCGCCCCGGCATCGACCATGATCCGAGCCTGCTTCGCCAACTCCTGCGGGGAGGCCTTGTGCGAGAGCATGAGGAAGCCGACCGTCTCCATGCCGAGCTCACGGGCAGCCCCGAAGTGCTGGATCGAGACGTCGGCCTCGGTGCAGTGCGTCGCGATCCGGGCGACCGAGGCGCCCATCGAGTGGGCCTTCTTGAGGTCGTGGACGGTCCCCAGCCCAGGCAGCAGGAGGATGGCGATCCTGGCCTGCGTCGCCTCCTCCACGGCCGCCTTGATCAGCTGGAACTCGTCGACCTTGGAGAAGCCGTAGTTGAAGCTCGAGCCGCCGAGGCCGTCTCCGTGCGAGACCTCGATGACCTGGACGCCGGCCTTGTCCAGGGCGTGGACCACGCCGCGGACCTGCTCCTCGGTGAACTGGTGGCTCATGGCGTGCGAGCCGTCGCGCAGGGTCGAGTCGGTGATCCGCAGGTCGGGCTCACCGCCCGCCTTCGGCGTGTTGGCCAGGACGTCGGACTCGGTCACGTGCTCGGTGACCTTCGGAGCGTCCTCCGGACGGATGGTCATGTCGCCCATGGCTCAGACTCCTGCCTTCGCTGCGCTGGTCGGGTTGCCGGTCGAGGTGCTGGTCGAGGTGCTGGTCGGCGCACTGGTGGGGGCGGCCTCGGGGAACTCACCGAGGTCAGCCGAGGACTTCCACGTCGAGGCCACGCCGAGGCGGTGGGCGACCATGATGTCGCCGACCCGGGCGGCCGCCGCGGTGATGATGTCGAGGTTGCCGGCGTAGTCCGGCAGGTAGTCGCCGCGGCCCTTGACCTCGATCGGCACGAAGACGCGGGCCTGGCCCTTCCACGTCTCGCGCGGGTGGTCGAACTGGACGTCGGCCCGCAGATGGTAGCCGGGCACGTACTCCTGGACCGTCGCGACCATGCGGTGGATCGACTCGAGGACCGCGTCCTGCAGGACCCCGGGCTCGGCGGCCTCCTCCGGGATGGCGCAGAAGACGGTGTTGCGCATCATGAGCGGGGGTTCGACCGGGTTGAGGATGATGATCGCCTTGCCACGATCCGCCCCACCGACGACCGCGAGTGCCTCCGAGGTCGTCTCGGTGAACTCGTCGATGTTGGCGCGCGTGCCCGGTCCGGCGGACTTGGACGAGATCGAGGCGACGATCTCCGCGTAGGGCACCGGCACGACGCTCGAGATCGCCTTGACGATCGGCGTGGTGGCCTGGCCACCGCAGGTGATCAGGTTGACGTTCGTCGCGTCGAGGTTGAACTCGAGGTTGACCGGCGGGCAGATGTACGGCCCGATGGCGGCCGGCGTCAGGTCGACTGCAAGGATGCCGGCCTCCTCGTACGTCGGCGCATTGAACGCGTGCGCCTTGGCCGACGTGCACTCGAAGACGATGTCGGGCAGCTCGTCCTGAGCGAGCAGCCAGTCGACGCCCTCGTGGGACGCCTCGAGCCCAAGCGACTTCGCCCGGCGCAGGCCGTCCGAGGCCGGGTCGACGCCGATCATCCAGCGCGGCTCGATGATGTCGCTGCGCCGCATCAGCTTGAACATCAGGTCGGTGCCGATGTTCCCCGGGCCCACGATGGCAGCGGTGCCCTTGGTCCGTGAACTCTGGTCAGCCATCTGGCTACTCCTTGGGGGACGAGGTGGTCGAGAAGCGTGCAGTCACCGAGCCGAGACCGGCGAAGGTCGCCGTGAAGGTGTCGCCGGGCGCCACGGGGACCATGGCGCAGACCGAGCCGGGCAGCACGACGTGGCCCGCCTCGAGGGTGATGCCGCGGGCGCCGACGGTGTTGGCCAGCCACACGAGCGAGTTGAGCGGCGAGCCGAGCACGGCACCCCCGGCGCCGGTGCCGACGACCTGCCCGTTGCGGTGGAACGTCGCACCGGCGAGCCGCAGGTCCACGGCCGAGACGTCCGTGGGGGTTGACCCGAGCACCACCGCACCCGAGGACGCGTTGTCCGCGATCGTGTCGAACAGGCCGATCTTCCAGTCCCGGATCCGCGAGTCGACCAGCTCCAGTGCCGGAAGGACGAAGTCGATCGCGGCGATCGCCTCGTGGACCGTCACTCCCGGTCCCTTGAGGGGCTTCCTGAGGACGAACGCCACCTCCGGCTCGACCCGCGGCTGGAGGAAGCGGTCGACCGGGATCGGCATGTGCTCGAGGTAGAAGAAGTCGTCGAGCAGGTGCCCGTAGTCCGGCTCGGAGACGCCGAGCAGCCTCTGCATCGCCGCGGAGGTCAGCCCCACTTTGTGGCCCTTGATGGTGCGCCCGGCCGCCAGGAGCTCGTCGACCTGCTTGAGCTGGATCGCGTAGGCGTCCTCGAGCGTCAGGTCGTCGTACGTCGACGTCAACGGCTCGATCGGCTCACAGGTCTCGTACGCCTTGAGCAGCGCTCTGGCTGCCTCTGACCGGGTGACGTCGTCCACCTGGGGTCCCTTCGAGATTCGAGGCTCCGGCTGCAGCCGGAACGGGGTGCGCGGACCGCACCCGATGCTCTGACTGTCACGGTAGGTCGGGCCGCGGGCGTCGTCGCGGCTCGTTCCGCTCCCGGGAACGAGACGCCCTCACGTCGAGGGAGCGGTTCGTGCCGTATTCAGCCCGGCGTCAACGGCACACCCGGCGCAGCCGGGCGTCGACTGCGGAGGACGTGCGGGAGCCGGCCCAGCGGCATACGGCAGCAACTGCACACTCGACGTAGGAACACGTCGAGCGTGCACAAAGCTGAGCCCCTCAGTGCCCGATGTTCCTGGCGATCCGGTTGGACGCGGCAGTGAGCAATGGCACGAGCTGCCCCACGGCGGGCTTGACCTGCTCCGTCGGCCCGAAGACCGAGAGCGAGGCGATCGCCGTCCCATGGTTCATCACCGGCACCGCAACGGATGAGGCACCGTCGAAGGACTCGCCGTGGGACTCGGCGAAACGTCGTGTGCGGACCAGCTCGACGACCGCTTCCCATTCCTCCGGTGTGCGCACCGTGCTCCGCAGGCGGGGAGGGAAGCCCGCGGCGAGGCGGGCGCGGTAGACCGTCTGGTTGAACGCTGCGAGCACTTTCCCCGAGCTCGTGCAGTGAGATGGCAGGCGCCGACCGAAGTGGCCGAGGATGCGCACGCCGTCGACGTTCTCGATCCGCTCGACGAAGACCACGTCGGCGCCCTCAGGCACCGAGAAGTTGACCGTGAGGCTGGTCGCCTGGGCGACCTGGCGCACCGTGGTGAGAGCGGCGTGCCGCAGCTCGTTGCGGGCGAGCGCGAGCTGCCCGAGCTCGTAGAGGTGGATGCCCAGGCGGTAGTGGCCAGTCGTCTGGTCCTGCTCGACGAAGCCGCGCGAGACCAGCGTCTGGAGCAGCCGGTGTGCGGTCGACTTGGCGACCCCGAGCCGCCGGGCGATGTCCGAGACGCCGAGCTCACCGTCCACGGCGAAGCATTCGAGCACGTCAAGGGCGGATCCGACCGACTTGAGTCCGGACCCCAGGGTCGGCTCCTGGACGGCAACGGGCTTCCGGGGCGTCGTGGCGCACCATGCGTGTTCAGCGATCGTCATCGACCGGCCTCTCATCGACGGGATGCCATGACAGTGGCCGAGCGATGGCGTTCAATCAATGCATGCGTTCCACTGAGCGGCATGAAACCGCCAAGGTGAGCGAACTCACGCCGCCCGCTGAGTCACCCGCCCGCCCCGCGGGCGTCCTCGGCCGGACGCTCGCCATCATCGAGGCCTTCGATGCCCGGGCGTCGAGTCTCTCGCTCGTGGAGCTGTCCCGGCGCAGCGGTCTGCCCAAGTCGACCGTCTTCCGGCTCGCGTCCGAGATGTGTCGTGA
>DASUQN010000234.1:0-4658 GCA_036280515.1 Intrasporangium sp.
TCACCCGCTTGCCCAGCCGCTTCCCGGTGCGAAGGTAGAAGGGCACACCGGCCCACCGCCGGGTGTCGACTTCAAGCGTCACGGCCGCGAACGTCTCGGTGGTCGAGTCGCGGTCGACGCCATCCTCCTCGCGATAGCCGACCACCTCGGTGGCACCCTGCCATCCCGCGGCGTACTGCCCGCGGGCGGCGTGGGAGTCGAGGTCCCGCGGCAGGCGGACCGCCGACAGGACCTTCTCCTTCTCACCACGCAGGTCGTTGGCGTCGAAGGACACCGGCTCCTCCATCGCCGTCAGGGCGAGGAGCTGCAGCAGGTGGTTCTGGATGACGTCGCGGGCTGCACCGATGCCGTCGTAGTAGCCGGCCCGGCCGCCGATGCCGATGTCCTCGGCCATCGTGATCTGCACATGGTCGACGTAGTGGGCGTTCCAGACCGGCTCGAAGAGCTGGTTGGCGAAACGCAGGGCGAGCAGGTTCTGGACGGTCTCCTTGCCGAGATAGTGGTCGATCCGGAAGACGCTGTCCGGGGGGAAGACCTTCTCGACGATCCGGTTCAGCTCCTGGGCGCTGCGCAGGTCGTGGCCGAACGGCTTCTCGATGACGACCCGTCGCCACGAGTCCCCACCCGACTCCGCGAGCCCCGACCGCTCGAGCTGCTCGCAGACTGGCGCAAAGAAGGCAGGCGGGATCGACAGGTAGAACGCGTGGTTGCCTCCCGTGCCGCGATCGGCGTCGAGCTCCTTCACCGTCCGGGCGAGCAGGTCGAAGGCGGCCGGATCGTCGAACGTGCCCGGCACGAAGCGGAACCCCTCGGCGAGGTTGCGCCAGACGGCGTCGCTGAAGGGCGTCCTGGCGTGCTGCCGCACCGCTTCATGGACGACGTTGCCGAAGTCCTGAGTGGCCCAGTCGCGGCGGGCGAAGCCCACCAAGGAGAAGCCGGGGGGCAGCAGCCCGCGGTTGGCCAGGTCGTAGATGGCGGGCATCAGCTTCTTGCGGGCGAGGTCGCCGGTGACGCCGAAGAGAACCATGCTGCAGGGACCGGCGATCCGGGGGAGACGCTTGTCCTCCGGGTCGCGCAGGGGGTTCACGCCATGCGCGACCCGCACCGGGCTCATCCGTGGTCTCCAGCCTGGAGGGCCTTGCGAACCTGGGCCAGTCCGGGGTCGTGCTCGGTCAGGTGCAGCTGGAGCACCGGTCGCCCATGGTCGGCGAGCACCCGTGCGTCGCCGCCTGCCTGCGCCGCGATGAACTTTCCGAAGGTGAAGTCACGGCCCGGGACCGGAAGGTCCTCGCGCGGGGCGGAGGTGATCTGGAGGTAGACGCCCACCGGCGGTCCACCCTTGTGGAACTGCCCGGTCGAGTGGAGAAAGCGCGGTCCCCACCCGTAGGTCGTCGGCCGCTCCGTGCGCTTGGCGAGCGCCCGTCGGCACTCGGCCAGCTCGGCATCCTCGAGCCGGTCGAGGTAGGCCATCACCGCCACGTAGCCGCGCTCCCCAATCTGCCCGAGCAGTGCTTCGACGGCCTCGTCGACGGTGGCCGCTCGACCCAGCCAGTCGTCCCCCATCGCGCGGACCTCGACGGCCCCGTCGACGAAGGCGGGCGGGCCGGCCTGAGTGGCACCCTGATCGAGCAGCTCGCGAGCGGCCTGCTTGGCCGACTCGACGTCCGGCTGGTCGAACGGGTTGATCCCGAGCAAGCGCCCCGCCACCGCGGTAGCCGCCTCCCAGAGCAGCAGCTGGGCGCCGAGCGTCCCGCCGACGCGGACGCTGTCGCTGCTCGGGCGGGTCTCGTCGTCGGCCGCCACGAGACGGGCGACGAGGACGTCGGTCGCGGGCCACTGGACCTCGGGGTCCTCCTCCGACTGCACGACGACGGGGAGCAGGCCGGTGCCGTTCTTGCCGGTGGACTCGGCGATGAGCTGCTCGGCCCAGTCGGCGAAGCCGTGGATCCCGGAGCCGTCGTCGACGAGGGCGAGCTTGTCCCGGAGCGGGTCCGTGCCTCCCAGGGCGGCCCCCAGGCGAAGGGCGGGGTTGGCGGCGTCGTCGGCGGCGAGCAGGTCGGCGACCGACTCAGCCTCGTCGAGCAGGGCCGAGACGTCCACTCCCGCGAGCCCGCTCGGCACGAGTCCGAAGGCGGTGAGCGCCGAGTAGCGTCCACCGACGTGGGGATCGGCATTGACGACGCGGTAGCCCTTGGCGCGGGCCTCCCCGTCGAGCGGGCTCCCCGGATCCGTGACGACCACGATGCGGGCAGCGGGATCGATCCCCGCATCGGTGAAGGCCTGCTCGTAGGCGCGGCGCTGTGAGTCGGTCTCCACCGTCGAGCCCGACTTGCTCGACACGACCACCACCGTGTGCTCGAGGTCGTCGCTGAGGGCTCGTCGGACATAGTCCGGGTCTGACGAGTCGAGCACGACGAGAGGCTTGCCTGCGGTGGCGCAGATGACCTCCGGCGCAAGCGAGGACCCGCCCATGCCACAGAGGACGACATGGTCGATCCCCTCCTCCGCGAAGACCTCACGCAGCGCCGCGATCTCCCCGACGAGCGGCCGGGAGGACATGGCGAGCCCGACCCAGGCGAGGCGGATGCTCGCCTCCGACTCGGCGTCAGGGCCCCACAGGGTGGCGTCCTTGGCGAAGAGCCGACTCGCCGCGGAGTCCCGGACCAGGTCCGGGACGTGCCGCGTGATTGCGTCCGCAGCTGCTCCAGACGCGCTGACGGACAGGGCGGTCATGCCCGCACCTTCTCCATCTCCTCGGCGGCGCCGGCCAGAAGCGCAGTCCACGACTTCTCGAACTTCTCGACGCCTTCGTCCTCGAGGACCTGGACGACGTCGTTGTAGGAGATCCCTTGGGCGGCAAGGCCGTCCAGCACGGCGCTGGCATCTGCGTAGTGACCGGTCACCGTGTCGCCCCTGATCTCCGCATGGTCGGCGGTCGCCTCGAGCGTCTTGCTCGGCATGGTGTTGACCACGCCGGGAGCGACCAGCTCGGTGACGTAGAGGGTGTCCGGGTAGGCCGGGTCCTTCACACCCGTCGACGCCCAGAGCGGGCGCTGGGCGTTGGCGCCCTCGTCGGCGAGGCTCTTCCACCGTGGTGTGCTGAAGACCTCCTCGTAGGCCTGGTAGGCGAGTCGGGCATTGGCGACGCCGGCCTTGCCACGCAGGGCCTTCGCCTCGTCGGTCCCGATGGCATCGAGTCGCTTGTCGACCTCGGTGTCCACGCGCGAGACGAAGAACGACGCGACGGAGTGGATCTTCGACAGGTCCTTGCCCGCTGCGTGCGCCTTCTCGAGCCCCTCGATGTAGGCGTTCATGACGGCGCGGTAGCGGTCCAGCGCGAAGATCAGCGTCACGTTGACGCTGATGCCCTCCGCGGTGGCCGCCGTGATCGCCGGGAGCCCCGCCTGGGTGGCGGGGATCTTGATGAGGACGTTGGGGCGGTCCACATCGGCGTAGAACTGCTTGGCCTGGTCGATCGTGCGCTCCGTGTCGTGGGCCAGCCGCGGGTCGACCTCGATGGAGACCCGGCCGTCGACGCCACCGGTCCGGTCGTAGACCGGACGGAACAGGTCACACGCGTCAGTCACGTCGGCCGTCGTCAGCTCGTGCACGATCTCCTCGGCGTTCTTGCCCGTGCTCGTCAGGGCCGCCAGGTCGTCGTTGTAGCGGTCACCCGCGGACAGGGCCAGCTGGAAGATCGTCGGGTTGGAGGTCATCCCGACGACGTTGCGCTCCTCGATGAGCTCGGCGATCTTGCCGGTCTCGATCAGGTCGCGGGACAGGTCGTCGAGCCAGATCGAGACGCCGGCATCCGACAGGGCCTTGGTGTTGGGGTTGGTCATGGTGGTCACTTCCTCTTCGGGTTGTGCGCCGTCGCGGACTTCTTGGCGGCGGCCCGGGGCGTGGAGCTCTTCACGTCGGTGTCGGCGCCCGCGCCCCGCTTGAGCGGGTTGGTCTCGGTGATCCCGGGGGCGTGGGCCGCGCCCTTGGCGGCCTTGATCGAGTCCTTCGCGGCCTTGACG
Organism: Intrasporangium sp.; assembly: GCA_036280515.1. Taxonomy (GTDB): domain Bacteria; phylum Actinomycetota; class Actinomycetes; order Actinomycetales; family Dermatophilaceae; genus Intrasporangium. Next base: position 4,023 of record DASUQN010000234.1, read on the forward strand.
ACGGCTTCGGCGGTGATCCCGAACTCTCGGAAGATGGTCTTGTAGTCGGCCGAGGCACCGAAGTGCTCGAGGCTGATGGTGCGGCCGGCGTCGCCGACGATGTCGTGCCAGCCCATCGAGACGCCGGCCTCGACACTCACCCGGGCGCGCACCTCGGGCGGCAGCACCTTGTTCTGGTAGGCGTTCGACTGCCTCTCGAACCACTCACGGCACGGCATCGAGACGACGCGCGTCGCGATCCGGGACTTCTCGAGCCGCTCGGCCGCCTGCACCGCGAGCTGGACCTCCGAACCGGTCGCGACGAGGATGACGTCCGGACTGCCGGGCGCGGACTCCTCGACGAGGACGTAGGCGCCCTTGGCGACGCCGCTGGCCTTGCCGTGCGTCTTGCGGTCAAAGGTCGGAACCGGCTGCCGGGTGAGGGCGAGGGCGGTCGGCCCCGTCGCGTTGGTGAGGATCTGACCCCACGCGGCGGCGGTCTCGTTGGCGTCCGCCGGACGGACGACGTCGAGGCCGGGGATCGCGCGCAGCGCGGCCAGGTGCTCGACGGGCTGGTGGGTCGGCCCGTCCTCGCCGAGGCCGACGGAGTCGTGAGTCCACACGTAGGTGACGGGAAGCTGCTGCAGGGCGGCGAGC
>DASUQN010000235.1:0-6248 GCA_036280515.1 Intrasporangium sp.
GAGGATCTTCGCAGACCGGTGGCTGGAGCTCTTTCTCCAAGGGCGCATCGATGCCGTCCTCGCCTCCGTCGAGCAGTTGCCCCAGACCTCTCCGCACGCCAGCGAGGCGCACCTCGCCAAGGCGCTGATCTTCGTCCAGCGTGGCAGGATCGGTGATGCCCGATCGGCCATCACCGCGTCGCGTGCGCTCGCAGACCTGCTGCCGGAGTCGGACCAGGCCAGGTTCGAGGACCGCATGGCCGTCGTCGAGCTGTTCTGCAACGGCTACGACCGGGGCTTGGGTCCCGCGGTCGGTTCAGGGGCGGCGCTGCTGGAGAGGTTCGACCGGAGCCACCCGAAGCCAGATGCTGCCGCACGGGCATCCGTCCAGATGTTCGTGGGCATGGCTGAGGCCAGACTCGAGGGCCACGTCGAGCTGACCCTCGAGATGCTTCGGTCCTCGGCAGCCACAGCGCACGACAGTGGACTACTCGCTCTCGAGCTGACGGCGTTGGCGGAGTCATGTATCCCCGCGATCGCCGAGGGCCGCCTGAGCGACGTGCGTGACGTCGCGGTCGAGGTCCTGGCGCGAGCGAATGAACGAGGTTGGGTGGGACTCGTGACGCTCGCCCCGGCTGTCACGTACCTCGGCTGGTTCGACTACTGGCGCGGGAACCTGAGCGAAGCACGAGCCCAGCTGGAGCGCAGTCTGTCCATGATGGTTGCCTTCGACTGGGAGCTGCGAGGGCTCACCCTGAACTTCCTCGCGACGACCTGTCTGGCGCTGGGTGATCTCCGGAGCGCGAGGCGCACAGCGGCGGAGATCCGGGCAATGGTCGATTCTGGGCACCAGGCACCCACGTGGCCGTCGATGCTCGCGGGGCTTGAGGGGTCGGTCCTGATGGCCGAGGGGAGGACACGTGAGGCGGTGGCGCTCGCCACTCGACCTCCGATCGATCCGGAGTTCCCGCTGGCCCCTGCCCGGCGCGCGAAGGTTCTCCTGCAGGCGGGACGTCCGGCCGAGGCACTCGCCGAGCTCGATCGCGTCCGGACGGCCACGACATTCGTGCACATCGAATGTCTCTCCCGCTGCATCGAGGCCGAAGCCCTCTGGGCTCTGGGAAGAGGCGCTGACGCACATGCTTCCCTCGAGCTCGCTCTGGCGGCCGCCGAACCGGACGAGCTCTACGGCCCGTTCCTCGGCGCCGGCGAGAGCCTGGCCGACCTGCTCAAGTCACACCTGCGCCGCGGCACGGCGCACCCGACGGTCGTGACGCAGGTTCTCGGGCGGATCACCGAGGGACGACACCAGCAGCACGAGCAGGGAACGGCCAATCGGCTCACCGAGCGGGAACGGGTGATCCTGCAGTACCTCACCACCAACCTCCCCAACGCGGAGATCGCCGAGGCTGAGTACATCTCGTTGCACACGGCCAAGACCCACATCGCGCACATCTACCAGAAGCTCGGAGTCAGCAGCCGCCGTGCCGCAATCCGTCGTGCTGCAGAGCTCGAGCTCTACTAAAGGCCGACCGAATCCTCCCGAACGAGTGACGCGGCCGTGGCCACGCGGCGGGCATGCTGCTCGGGACCTGAAGTCCTGTCCAGACGAGGCTGATCCGTATGCAAGCCATCGTTGTCGTTGCAGGTGAGGTGGACGAACGAGACATCTGGCCATATGCGACGTGGTCCGACAGCGACGGGACACACACCACTCTGACGGCCAAAGTGCACGACAGCCAGGAGCTGGTCGGTGTTCTCGCCGCCCTGACGGCCCTCGGGCTCGAGATCGCGTCAACGGTGCTCATCGAGGAGCCGCTCGGCCGGCAAGACACCGCCGAGCCGGACCACTGACCGTCGATCTCCCCCGAAAAGTGCGATGTCGGGCGCCGAGCGAGGGAGGAACGTCGGTTACGGCACACGTGATGCCCCTCGACTGCGATGCATCGAGGCAACGAGATGAAAGGCGCACGATGAACGACTTCTGGGACTTCTTCTGGCTGCTTGTCTGGTCCTTCTTCTTCGTGGCCTACCTGATGATGCTCTTCCACATCTTCACGGACCTCTTCCGTGACCCAGAGCTCGGCGGGTTCGCCAAGGTGGTGTGGGTGGTGGCGCTCTTCATCCTCCCGCTCCTCGCAGCGCTCATCTACGTGATCGTCCGCGGGCAGGGCATGGCACAGCGCGCGATGCAGAGGAACGTGGAATACATGAACGAGCAGCAGGAGTACATCCGCAATGTGGCTGGGACGTCGTCGAACACGACGGTCGACCAGCTGTCCCAGGCCAAGTCACTCCTCGACAACGGCGCGATCTCCCCCGAGGAGTTCGCCCAGATCAAGGCCAAGGCCCTCGGGTGAGTCACGCGCCCGGCGCGGCTTCCGCCCGCCGGCGCACTCGACCGCGAACGACGGCCGCATCAAAGAGCCCCTGAGCATGGTTCATGCTCAGGGGCCGTGGTCCGTCTGGTGGGCGATACTGGGTTTGAACCAGTGACCTCTTCCGTGTCAAGGAAGCGCGCTACCACTGCGCCAATCGCCCCGATTGTGTTGACCGAGGTGGAGACGGGATTTGAACCCGTGTACGCGGCTTTGCAGGCCGCTGCCTCGCCTCTCGGCCACTCCACCATGAAGGCAAGTTGCCTGTTGCCCCTTGTGCCTCCGAGCGGACGACCGGGCTCGAACCGGCGACCTCAACCTTGGCAAGGTTGCGCTCTACCAACTGAGCTACGTCCGCGGGAACACCAGCGGTGTAACTCCCCGCTCGGTGCTTGGTAGACAGTAGCGGATCGATCCGGGAGATTCAAAACTGCCGTGAGCGCTTCGGCGCCCGCTCGTCGTGGGGTCGCGCGACCCCCTCCGCGAGCTGCCGGTCGATGGCCTCGGCGAGATGCGACCGCTCCCGCTTGGCGAACTGCTGGTCCCTGCTCCGCTGGTCCGGCGCCGTCGGCTCGACGGCCCCCTCGGTGTCGTCCGGCCCACCACCGCGGGAGAGCAGGCCGCCGGCCCAGGTGGCGAGCCTCGAGCCGTCTCGCAGCTCGACCGGCCAGATGACGCGCGTCGCCGCGTTCAGGCCGGCCCCGATGAGGATCGCGATCGCCAGCGCGTAGAGCCAGATGAGCAGCACGATCGGGGTGCTGAGCGGGCCGTAGATCGACGACCCGCCGAGCGAGGCCTCGACGGAGGTCCGCACGACGAGCGACGCGAGCAGCCAGATCGCGAGCGCGAGCAGCGCCCCGGGCACGTCGCGCCACCAGCTCGCGCGTCGCGGGGTCGCGATGTGGAACAGCGTGGTGAGCGCGGCGATGGACAGGACGAGAACGAGCGGCCAGTAGGCGACGGTCAGCATGGCGAGCCGATCGGGCAGCCACGCCTGGATGATCGCCGGCCCGAGCAGGACGAGCGGCAGCAGGACGACGGCGACCACCACGCCGAGGATGTAGAGGCCGAAGGTGAGGAAGCGCTGGTGCAGGAGACCGCGCCCGTCGCCCTGGCCGTACATGATCGAGATGGTGTCGACGAAGACGTTGAGAGCACGAGATCCCGACCACAGGGCGAGCAGGAACCCCACCGAGATGAGGTCGGGCCGTCCGTCCTGGAGGACGTCACGGATCGTGGGCAGCGGCAGGTCGTCGATGCTCGACTCCGTGAGGAAGCCGGACGCATACTCCGCGACGGCCGCCGTCAGCCGTTCCACGCCATCGGGTCCGAGGATGTTCCCGAGGTACCCGACGCCGCCGAAGAGTCCGAGCACGAAGGGCGGCAGGGACAGCAGCATGAAGAAGCCGCCCTCGGCCGCCAGGCCGGTCACCCGGTAGCTGAGGCAGACCCGGATCGTCCCGAGCACCAGTCGCGCCAAGGGCACCGCCCCCGGGATCCGCTCGAGCCAGCGCCGCACCACCGCCTTCACCGTCATCGCTCCCGAGGCTAGTCGGCGCCTGGCGATGACCCCGCGTGACGCGCACGAGACCCCCGTCCCGTGCGGCTGCACCGTGGTCCGTCCTACTCTGCAGTAGTGAGCACGCACGAGGTCACCAACCAGACCGAGCCGTTCGTCGACAGGGACTTCCTCCACGAGGACCGAGCCCTGTCCGAGGCGGTCTCCCGGTGGGTCGAGCGGGACGACGTCGTCTCCCTCTCCGAGCTCGGCCGCCTGGCGGGCACGGCCGAGGCACAAGAACACGGCCGCCTCGCCGACGCGAACCGACCCGTGCTGCACACCCATGACGCATGGGGCAACCGGATCGACGAGGTGGAGTTCCACCCGTCCTGGCACTGGCTCATGACGCAGGCGGTCGGCGCCGGCCTGACGGCGGAGCCGTGGACCGCCACCGTGGGGGGCACGGCGCATGCACGGCGAGCAGCGGGGTTCATGCTGTGGTCCCGCGTCGAAGCCGGACACGGGTGCCCCATCTCCATGTCGTATGCCGCTGGGTCGGCTCTGCGGCGTGACGCGCAGCAGGCGGCGCGCTGGCTCCCCATGCTCGCGAGTCGTGCCTATGACTTCGGGATCCGCCCCATTGCAGAGAAGTCGGGTGCCATCGCCGGGATGGGCATGACGGAGAAGCAGGGCGGCTCCGACGTCCGGGCCAACACGACAACGGCCACGCCGAGCCCGGGGGGTCCGCTCCTGGGCGACACGTACCGGCTCACCGGCCACAAGTGGTTCTGCTCCGCGCCCATGAGCGACGTCTTCCTCATGCTGGCCCAGGCCGCTGGTGGCCTGACGTGCTTCGTGGTCCCCCGCGCGCTCGACGACGGCACCCGCAACGCGTTCGCCCTCCAGCGGCTCAAGGACAAGCTGGGGAACCACTCCAACGCCTCCAGCGAGGTCGAGCTCGATGGCACCTGGGGTGCTCGGCTCGGAGAGGAGGGCCGGGGCGTGCGGACCATCATCGACATGGTCGGGGCCACCCGCCTCGACTGCGTGCTCGGCTCCACCGCGACGATGCGCGACGCGGTGAGCCGCGCCGTGCACCACGCTCGACACCGGGTCGCCTTCGGCCGCCTGCTCATCGACCAGCCGCTGATGCGCAACGTCCTCGCGGACCTCGCGCTCGAGGCAGAGGCTGCGACGGTCCTCGCGATGCGTCTCGCCCACGCCTTCGACACGGGAGAGTCGGACTACGCACGCCTCGGCGTGGCCCTCGGCAAGTTCTGGGTCTGCAAGCGCACCGCCCCCATGGTGGCCGAGGCCCTCGAGTGCCTCGGTGGCAACGGCTACGTCGAGGAGAACGGCCTGGCCCGGCTCTACCGGGAAGCGCCACTCAACTCGATCTGGGAAGGATCGGGGAACGTCAACGCCCTCGACGTGATCCGGGCCATCACGCGCGAGCCGGCAAGCCTCGAAGCGCTCACCAAGGAGCTGCACCGGGTGCGCGGCGCCAGCCGGGCCCTGGACGACCACACCGATCGCGCTGTCGAGAATGCACGTTCGCTGCACCCGGACTCACCGGAGGCAGCCTTCGCTGCCCGTTCCGCTGTCGAAGGGCTGGCCGTGGCGTTACAGGCTGCCCTGCTCGTCGAGCACTCCCCCGACGTCGCCGATGCGTACATCGGGAGCCGGGTCGAGGGCGATCACGGGCACACCTTCGGCACGCTGCCGGTCGACCTGGCGGGGGCCACCGGTCCCATCCTCGACCGCATCGGCTGAGGTCAGCTCTCGGTGAGGCGCTTCTTCTCCAGCTCGACGTCGAAGTCGGCCTGGGGCCACTGGAGGTCCATCTCGCGCAGCGCCTCGAGGAGCAGCTGCTGGACGGCGAGACGGGCGTACCACTTGCGGTCCGAGGGCACCACGTGCCAAGGGGCGCCCACGGTCGAGGTCTTGTCGAAGACGGCCTGGTAGGCCTCGATGTAGTCCAGCCAGTGGCCGCGCTCGTCCACGTCGTCCGGGTTGAACTTGTAGTGCTTGTCAGGCCGGTCGAGACGCTCCATGAGGCGCGCCTTCTGCTCGTCCTTGCTGATGTGGGTCATCACCTTGACGATCTTGGTGCCGCTCGCGAGGACCCGGCGCTCGAACTCGTTGATCTGCGCGTAGCGCTTGGACCAGACCTCCTGCGGCACGAGGTCGTGCACGCGCACGATGAGGACGTCCTCGTAGTGCGATCGGTCGAACACCCCGAGCTGGCCCGCCTCCGGCAGGGCCTTCTCGATTCGCCAGAGGAAGTCGTGAGCGAGCTCCTCCTCCGTGGGTGCCTTGAACGCGGTGGCCTTGACGCCCTGCGGGTTGACCGAGAGCACGTGCCGCATGATGCCGCCCTTGCCGGACGT
>DASUQN010000236.1:0-4117 GCA_036280515.1 Intrasporangium sp.
GTAGAGGCTGGCCTCGGTCGCGGCGATGAGTCCCAGATCCTCCGGTCGGGCCGCCTCGCGGCCGCCGACGACGACGGAGATGGCCGCATCGCCGTTCCAGCCGTTCACCTCGGCGCCGCAGTCGACGGACAGCACGTCTCCGGCCTCCAGCACGCGGTTGCCCGGGATGCCGTGGACCACCTCGTCGTTGACGCTCGTGCAGAGGGTGTGCGAGTAGCCCGGCACGAGCTGGAAGTTCGGGATGCCGCCGTGGCTCCGGATGAACTCCTCCGCCAGCCGGTCGAGCTCCGCGGTGGTGACCCCGGGGACGATGCACCCCTCGAGCATCTCGAGGGTGCGACCGACGAGCAGCCCCGCCTCGCGCATCAGGAGGAGCTGCTCGTGGGTGCGCCCCTGGAGCTTGCGGCGACCGAACACGTGTCCTGCTCAGTCTGCCGCTCGGGCCGGCAGCGCGGCGAGGATCCGGTCGGTGACCTCGTCCATGGCGCCCATTCCGTCGACCTGGACGAGCAGGCCGGCGTCGGCGTAATGCTTGGCGAGGGGCGCGGTCTCGCGGCGGTAGATCGCTTGGCGTTCCCGGACGACGTCCTCGCTGTCGTCGGAGCGGCCCTCGATCTCGGCGCGCTTGAGGAGGCGTTCGACGACGGCGTCCTCGTCGACGGTCAGCTCGAGGACGGCATCGAGCGCGTGCCCCTGGCGGGCCAGCATCGCGTCGAGCGCCTCGACCTGCCCGACCGTGCGTGGGTAGCCGTCGAGGAGGAAGCCGTGCTCGGCGTCCGGCCAGGAGAGCCGGTCCTCGACGATCTCGTTGGTGACCTCGTCGGGGACGTAGCCGCCCGAGGAGAGGATCGACTCGACGCGCTGACCGAGCTCGGTCTGCTCCTTGATGTTGGTGCGGAAGATGTCGCCGGTCGAGATCGCCGGGATCGACAAGCGGTCGGCGATCCGCGTGGCCTGCGTGCCCTTACCGGCACCGGGGGGGCCGAGGATGATCAGTCGCATCTGGGTCATTACCGGAGGAACCCTTCGTAGTGGCGCTGCTGCAGCTGCGCCTCGATCTGCTTGACCGTCTCGAGGCCGACACCGACGATGATCAGGATCGAGGTACCACCGAAGGGGAAGTTCTGGTCCGCGCCGATCGCCGCGATGGCGATGAGCGGGATGAGCGAGACGATCGCGAGGTACAACGCACCCGGCACGGTGATTCGGGTGATGACGTAGTTGAGGTACTCGGCCGTGGGTCGCCCGGCCCGGATACCTGGGATGAAGCCGCCGTACTTCTTCATGTTGTCGGCGACCTCGGTCGGGTTGAACGTGATCGACACGTAGAAGAACGTGAAGAAGATGATCAGGGCCGTGTAGACGATCATGTAGACCGGGTGGTCGCCCTGCGTGAGGTTGGTCTGCACCCACTGCACCCACCACGGCGGGGTCTGCGTCGGGTCCGTGTTGAACTGGGCGATCATGCCGGGGAGCGCCATGAGCGATGCGGCGAAGATCACCGGGATGACGTTCGCCATGTTGACCTTGAGCGGGATGTAGGTCGACGTGCCGCCGTACATGCGACGGCCGACCATCCGCTTGGCGTACTGGACCGGGATGCGGCGCTGCGACTGCTCCACGAACACGACGGCGGCGATGACGAACATCCCGAGCAGGATCACGCCCAGGAAGGTGCCCCAGCCCTGGTTGTCCTTGATGGCCCAGAGGGCCGTGGGGAAGGTGGCCGCGATGGAGATGAAGATGAGCAGCGACATGCCGTTGCCGACGCCACGGTCGGTGATGAGCTCGCCGAACCACATGATCAGGCCCGTGCCGGCCGTCATGGTCAGGACCATGATGAGGATCGTCGCGAACGAGTCGTCGGTCAGGATGTTGGTGCACTGCGGACCGAACAGGCTCGAGGGGTTCCGCGCGAACGTGACGAGCGTGGCCGACTGGAGCACCGCCAGCCCGATCGTGAGGTAGCGCGTGTACTGCGTCATCTTCGTCGTGCCGGCCTGACCCTCCTTCTTCAGCTCCTCGAAGCGAGGGATGACCACGGTGAGCAGCTGCACGATGATGCTCGCCGTGATGTACGGCATGATGCCGAGCGCGAAGACGGACAGTTGCAGGAGAGCGCCACCGCTGAAGAGGTTCGCGAGGTTGAGGAAGCCGGACGTCGCGTCACCCGAGGGATCGCGGGTCGCGAGGCAGTTCTGCACCAACGGGTAGCTCACACCCGGCGTCGGCACCATCGACCCGAGGCGGAACAGCACGATGATGCCGAGGGTGAAGAGCAGCTTGTTGCGCAGGTCCGGGGTACGGAACGCGCGAACGAAGGCGGCGAGCACAGGGTCCTCCTGGGGGCCCGACCCGGTGGGGCCGGCTGAAGTCAGCAATCCGTGGAAGGTTAACGCAAAGGGCGCAGCGCCCCGGCCACCGTCCCGCCCGGCCGACGTCACGTCGACCGGGGATCAGGCGCCCGGGGCGCTGGGTCACACGAGGTGTGGGATGGTCACTCGGACCGCTCAGCTGTCGGAGAGTGCCTTGACCGAGCCGCCAGCGGCCTCGATCTTCTCCTTGGCAGACGCCGAGAACTTGTGCGCCTCGACGTCGACCTTGACCGAGATCTCACCCGTGCCGAGCACCTTGACCGGGTGGCCGTCGCGGACGGCGCCCCGGGCGACGAGGTCCTCGACGGAGACCTGCCCACCCTCGGGGAAGAGGACCTGCAGGCGGTCGAGGTTCACGACCTGGTACTCGGTGCGGAACGGGTTCTTGAAGCCGCGCAGCTTGGGCAGGCGCATGTGCAAGGGCATCGAGCCGCCCTCGAAGCGCTCCGGCACCTGGTTGCGAGCCTTGGTGCCCTTCGTGCCACGACCGGCGGTCTTGCCCTTGGAGCCCTCACCGCGACCCACGCGGGTCTTCGCGGTCTTGGCCCCGGGAGCCGGACGCAGGTGGTGCACCTTGAGGGCGGTCTCGCCGTGCTTCTTGGTGGCCATGTCAGTCAACCTCCTCGACGGTGACCAGGTGCGTCACCGTCTTGACCATCCCGCGGATCTCGGGACGGTCCTCCTTGACGACGACGTCGCCAATGCGCTTCAGACCGAGGCTGCGCAGGGTGTCACGCTGGTTCTGCTTGCCGCCGATCTCGGAACGGGTCTGGGTCACCTTGAGTCGTGCCATCAGGCACCGGCCTTCTCGGCCGCAGCGGCCTTCGCCTCGGCCAGACCTGCAGCGCGGGCCCTGAGCATGGCGGCCGGGGCCACCTCCTCGAGCGACTTGCCGCGGCGGGCGGCAACCGACTCGGGGCGCTCGAGCTCGCGGAGGGCCTGAGCCGTCGCGTGCACGATGTTGATGGCGTTGTCGGAACCCAGCGACTTGGAGAGGACGTCGTGAATGCCGGCGCACTCCAGGACCGCACGGACCGGGCCACCGGCGATGACACCGGTACCGGGAGCGGCGGGGCGGAGCATGACGACCCCAGCGGCGGCCTCGCCCTGGACGGGGTGCGGGATGGTGCCCTGGATCCGCGGGACCTTGAAGAAGCCCTTCTTGGCCTCCTCGACACCCTTGGCGATCGCTGCGGGGACCTCCTTGGCCTTGCCGTAGCCCACGCCCACGGTGCCGTCACCGTCACCGACGACGACGAGAGCGGTGAAGCTGAAGCGACGACCACCCTTGACGACCTTGGCGACGCGGTTGATCGTCACGACGCGCTCGACGTACTGGTTCTTCTCGGCCTCACGGCTCTCGCGGCTGTCACGGCCGCCGCGGCGGTCCTGACGCTCGCCGCGGTCGCTGCGCTCGCCGCGCTCGCCGGCGGGGCCGGTGCCTCGACGCTGCTGTCCGGGCATCAGATGTTCCTCATCTCGATAGCGGTCACGTGGTGCATGGTCGCGATGTCACTCACAGGGACAGCCCACCTTCGCGGGCGCCCTCGGCGATGGCCGCGACGCGACCGTGGTACTTGTTGCCTCCGCGGTCGAAGACCACGGCCTCGATCCCGGCGCTCTTGGCGCGGGCCGCGACGAGCTCGCCGACCTTCTTGGCCTTGGCGGTCTTGTCGCCCTCGAAGGTGCGCAGGTCGGCCTCCATCGTCGAGGCGGACGCGACGGTCTTGCCGACGGTGTCG
>DASUQN010000237.1:0-3194 GCA_036280515.1 Intrasporangium sp.
GTTGACGAGCTCGGGCGTGGTGTCGAGAGCCTCGTTCACGGCCGTCACCTCGCCGGCGAGGGGCGCGTAGATGTCACTCACGGACTTCGTCGACTCAACCTCACCGCAGGCGTCACCCGCAGCGACCGAGTCGCCGACAGCCGGCAGGGAGACGTAGACGACGTCACCGAGGGCGTCCTGGGCGAACGAGGTGATGCCGACGCGGACGACGTTGTCCTCGTCACCCTCGCGGATCCACTCGTGGTCGCTCGTGTATCGCAGGTCGGAGGGGTAGTCGAGGTCACTCATGTTCGCTCCTGTCAGAACGGGGTCGGATGGGGTGCTCGAGATCTACAGGGCGACCCTGGGAGGCAGCTCCGCCAACGGTCGAGTCGAATCTACCGGCGCCCGAGCCGCGCCGGGGCGCCAGTCCCCAACTGCCTCACGACGTACGTCCCGTACGTGTCCGGAGCGGCTTCACTGGCCGGGCTCGGCGTGAGTCAGCGGTTTCGGCGTGTGGGTGGAGGTGATCTCGATCGCGCTCGACTCGTTCACCGAGGCATTGCCACCCTTCTGGCGGATGGTCTCGACGATCCCGCCCGGGATCGTCATGGCGGACGCCAACGTGTTGGGGTCGCCGATCGCCTCGACGAGGACGGGTCGGCTGATCGACGTGCCGTCGACGGACAGGTCACCGCCACTGTCTCCGACGTACGAGGAGGCGACGACGCGCACTCCCCCGACGTCGATCGACTCCGCACCGGCGTCCCGCAGCTCCTGGATGAGGTCGAGGACCACCGGACCGCTCACCTGCCGGTTCGGGTCGCTGATCGACACCGTGATGCCCGGTCCCTGCGCTGGCAGGGTGCCCGCCAGGATCCCCAGCGTGTCGGCGCGCCGCTGCGCCTGCGCGAGGGCCTCGGCGGTGCTGTCGGTGCCGCTGAGCAGCGCCTCGCGCCTCGACTCCAGCTCCCGGACCTGCTCGTCCAGTTGATTGGACCGGGCCGAGATGTCGTCGAGGAGGCGGATCAGGTCCGACTGGCTGAGCTCGCTGAGACCGCGCTCGTTGGTCAGCTGGACCTGGGTGGCGATGCCCACGCCCAGCGAGACGGCGAGCAGCGCACCGAGGAGGTTCGCCTTGGTCGTGCGGGGCCTGCCCATGCGGAAGAGGCGCCGCCACGCCGCCTTGCCCTCCACGTGTCCGGGTGGGACGCCCTCGCTGTCCACCGCGAGGTCGGCGGGCGTCACTGCCTCAGGGCCGTATGCCGCTGGGCTGGCTTCCACGACATGGGCAGCCGTGCGCTGCGGCTCGGTTGGCACGGCGACAGCCGTCTCCGTGTCGACGGGAGGGGCGCCCGCCGGCACGGTCGGGTCCACCTCCGCCTGTCCGGAGGCACCCTCCGAGGCAGCGGACTCCACCGGCTCGGGCGCGACCTCTTCTGGCTCGGGCTCCCCTTGTTCGGGCTCCCCTCGTTCGGGTTCCTCTCGTTCGGGTCCGTCCGAGGCGGGCCCCCCCACGTCCACGGCCTCCGGACCGGTTACCTCCGGCTCGACGCGGGCCGCACCGTCCTCCACTCGGCGGGCCGGCCCGTCCTGCGCGGCGCCCTCCGAAACGGGTGGCTGGGGCGCGCGCGTGTCGGTGTCGACCGACCTCGGGGTGGAGCTCACCGCGTCCGTGCCGGGCGCGGTCTCGGCCGGTGTCTCAGTGGGTATCTCGGTCGGTGTCTCGGGTGCGGGCTTGGTGGCCCTCTCAGCTGGCGTGTCGGCTGGCGCCTCAGTCGGTGTCTCAGTCGGTGTCTCAGTGCGTATTTCGGTCGCCGTCTCGGGTGCGGTCTCGGTGGCCTTCTCAGCCGGAGTCTCGGCGGCGTCCGCCGGAGCGGTCTCATCCTCGACGCCCTGCGGGACGGCACCAGCCGCTGCCTGCGCCTTCCTGAATCGCTGGGACTTGCCCCCCTTGCGCCGCGCCATGTCAGGCCTTGAAGAGGTGACGGCGGATCGAGGCGACGTTGGAGAAGATCCGCACGCCGAGCACGACCACGACCCCGGTGGACAGCTGCGCGCCGACTCCGAGCTGGTCGCCGAGGAAGACGATGAAGGCCGCGACGACGACGTTGGAGAGGAACGAGACGACGAAGACCTTGTCGTTGAAGATGCCGTCGAGAACGGCGCGCACGGCCCCGAAGACCGCGTCCAGGGCCGCGATGACGGCGATCGGGAGGTACGGCTGAAGCCACACGGGCACTGCTGGGTCGAGCAGCAGGCCGATCGTCAGCCCCGCCAGGAGCCCGAGGGCTGGGATCACGAAGTGCTCCTCTGTGTGTCGTCGCGTGCGGTCATCGGCTGGCTCCGAAGGACTGGTCTGGCTCGTTCGTTTTGGGGGTGACGGTACCCGGACTGGTCGTGGTTTCGCTCGATTGGGGTTCGGTGCCCGTGGTCCCCGTGCTCGTGGCCGTCGCGGCGCCGCCCTGCATCGGTCGCGCTGCGGTCAGCCGGGTCACGGAGTCACCCGGCACGGTCAGGTGATCGCTGGCCGAGAGGTCCGAGGTGATCCCGAACTGGTCGCGGAGCTGAGCGAGGTAGACGCCGGCGAATGACGGCTCGAAGAGCTGCTGCATGCGCGCCGCGTCACCGAGCACCGTGATGACGTACGGCGGGGTGATCGGGCGGAAGTTGACGATGATCGCCTGACCGGCGAAGCGGATCGCAGCAGTGGAGGTGAGCCTGTGGCCGTTGATCGCGATCGCCTCCGCGCCGACTCCCCACAGGCCGTTGACCACGATCTGCAAGTCGCTCGAGGCGACGCGGCCCGAGTCGAATCCGCTGCTGGGTCGATCTCCCGGGTTGGGATCTCTCCCCGCCGACGGCGCGTCGTCAAGGGTCACGGTCAAGCCGGGGCCGGTCAGCGCAACAACTCCGGCCTCAATCTCCAGGTCGCGGATGGTGTCCGTCAGGTCTGCGGCACCAGCCTGACGGAGTGCCAGTGCATCCAGGTCCCCGACCTCCTTGCGCAGCGCGGTGATCTGCGTCTCCTGCTGCTGGCCGTCGGCCTGGAGGCTCTCGATGCGCGAGACGAGCTCCGACTTGACGGAGGCCGCGGCGGTCGGGCGGGGCCGCAGCGCTTGGGCCCCGACGGCGAAGAGGAAGCCGGTGAGCACCATCATGATGATGACCGCGGCGGTGCGCGTGGGCGTCGCCGGTGGGAGGCCGGCGGCCAG
>DASUQN010000238.1:0-3854 GCA_036280515.1 Intrasporangium sp.
GGCGCACCCCACCCCGGACGACTACGTGCTGGGCGACCGTGACCCGACCGACGACATCTTCGTCGCCGAGCGCCCATGGGGAACCTTCCAGCAGTTCGTCTCGAACGAGCAGGTGACCGTCAAGATCATCACGGTCCAGCCCGGCCACCGGCTCTCGCTCCAGCGGCACAGCCACCGGGGCGAGATGTGGCAGGTGCTCGACGTGCCCATCGACATCATGGTCGATGACCGGACGTGGACAGCCGAGGCCGGCGAGACCGTCTGGGTGCCCCGCGGGTCGACGCACCGCATGGGTAACTCCGGCTCGCAGCCGGGACGTCTGCTGGAGGTGGCCTTCGGCCACTTCGACGAAGGTGACATCGAGCGCCTTCAGGACGACTACGCTCGCTGAGGTCGGCTGCGGGGCGAGGAAGCGCTGTCGCGCACCCCACGACCAGTGAGGCGCGCTCCTGGCCAGGCATGGTCGAGATCGGACAGGGCGCCCCATCACGGGGCGGTATCTCGAAGCCACCCCTCCGGAAGGCCAGTCCGTCACGCTCCAAGGTTTGGCCCGGCGACCACTGGACGACCGGCGGAATACTTCAAATCGACGGTGTGGTTGAGTCAGGAGAGACAGGGGCGAGGAGAAGGACGCAGATGCCGGACGACCCCAAGCGCGTGGCGATGATCAGCGTCCACACGTCCCCGCTGGAGCAGCCGGGCACCGGCGATGCGGGCGGGCTCAACGTCTACGTGGCCGAGACGGCGAAGGAGCTGGCCCGCCGCGGGGTCGAGGTGGACATCTTCACGCGGCGCACCACGGGTGAGGCGCCGATCATCGGCGGACTCGTGCCCGGGGTCCGCGTGCTGCACGTGACCGCGGGCCCTTACGAAGGACTGCCCAAGGAGGAGCTGCCGGGGCAGCTGTGCGCGTTCTCCGCCGGGATCATGCACGCCGGTCTCTCGGTGCCCGAGGACCACTACGACCTCGTCCACACGCACTACTGGCTGTCCGGCCAGGTGGGCTGGCTGGCCGCCGACCGGTGGGGCGTCGCCCTCGTGCACACCATGCACACCATGGCGCGCGTCAAGAACCGGCACGTCGCCGAGGGCGACACGCCTGAGCCCCGGGGGCGGGAGATCGGCGAAGTCCAGGTCGTCGAAGCCGCGGACCGGCTCATCGCCAACACCGACGGCGAGGCACGCGACCTCATCGAGCTCTATGACGCGCCCGCCGCCCAGGTGTCCGTCGTGCCTCCGGGGGTGGACCTGACGACCTTCACCCCGGGCGACAGGCAGGAGGCCCGGGCCGAGCTGGGGCTGCCCAGAGATGGCGAGCTGCTGCTCTTCGTCGGGCGGATCCAGCCGCTCAAGGCGCCGGACCTGCTCCTGCGCGTGGCCGCCGAGCTCCTGCACCGCGACCCCGGTCGCCGGCCGAAGCTCACGGTCGCGGTCCTCGGGGGACCGAGCGGGACCGGTCTCGCGAGGCCCCACGAGCTGGAGGACCTCGCCGAGCGGCTCGGCATCGCCGATGTCGTCCGGTTCGTCAAGCCCGTCGAGCGCCCGGTCCTGGCCCAGTGGTACCGCGCGGCGGACCTCGTCCTCGTCCCGAGCCACAGCGAGTCCTTCGGCCTGGTCGCCATCGAGGCAGAGGCCTGCGGAACACCGGTCGTCGCAGCAGACGTCGGCGGCCTGCCCACGGCCGTCGGGGATGCGGGCGTGCTCGTGCAGGGCCACGACGTATCCGTGTGGACCGACGCTGTCCAGGGTCTGCTCGACGACGATGAGCGCCGCGTCGAACTCGGACGCAGGGCCATCGACCATGCCTCGGCATTCGGGTGGGAGGCGACGACCGACCGGCTGCTCGCCGTCTACAGGCAGGCGATCCACGACCGCACCCACTCTCCCATCGCGGAGGGGGAGGGGCTCGCCGGAGTCCCACACGCCGTCATCCCGTGAGCCGGACGCCGGCAGCGCCCGACCGGATGCCCACCGAGGGTTGGCAGAATGGCGACGTGAGCGAGCCTGAGACCCAGCCAGCGACGGACCCGGTGACGGCTGCGGGGGAGCGGCTCACGGCGTACGTCCGATCGGTCGACCTCGAGTGGGAGCTCGGTGGGCGCGAGGGCGAGTACGTCGTCACCCTGCCCGGCGAGAAGAAGCTGCGGACCGTCGTCTCGCTCCTCGTCCGGCCGCGGACCACGAGTGTGTCGGCCTTCGTCGTCCGCAACCCCGACGAGAACCACGAGGACTTCTACCGGACCCTGCTGCGCAGGAACCTTCGACTCACCGGCATCGCCTACGCGATCGACGCGGACGGCGACGTCTACGTCCGCGGAGAGGTCCCCACGAGTGCGCTCGAGGCCGAGTACCTCGACCAGCTCTTCGGTGTCATCCTCGCCGCGAGCGACGAGGCGTTCAACGAGCTGCTGGCTCTCGGCTTCCTCGGCTCGATGAGGAAGGAGTGGGCCTGGCGCGTCTCGCGAGGGGAGTCGACCCGCAACCTGGAGGCGTTCCGTCACCTGCTGGAGGAGCCGGCTGACGGCTGAGCCGGCGTCGCTAGGCTGACGCCATGACCTACACCCTTGTCCTCGTCCGCCACGGGGAGAGCGACTGGAACGCCAAGAACCTGTTCACCGGTTGGGTCGACGTCGACCTGACGGAGAAGGGGCGGGCCGAGGCCATCCGCTCTGGTCAACAGCTCAAGGAGGCGGGCATCCTGCCCGACATCGTGCACACCTCCGTGCAGCGGCGCGCCATCACGACGGCGAACCTCTCGCTCGACGAGGCCGACCGTCACTGGATCCCGGTGAAGCGAAGCTGGCGGCTCAACGAGCGTCACTACGGTGCGCTCCAGGGCAAGAACAAGAAGGAGATCCTCGAGCAGTTCGGCGAGGAGCAGTTCATGCAGTGGCGGCGCTCCTACGACGTGCCGCCGCCGCCGATCGATGCCGACGACAGGTTTGCCCAGACAGGGGACCCTCGATACGCCGGCCTCGGTGCCGCCATGCCGCGCACCGAGTGCCTCAAGGACGTCGTGGCGCGGATGCTGCCGTACTGGGAGCAGGAGATCCAGCAGGACCTCGCCGACGGCCTCACCGTCATGCTCGCCGCGCACGGCAACTCCCTTCGTGCGCTCGTCAAGACGCTCGACGAGATCAGTGACGAAGACATCTCGGGTCTGAACATCCCGACGGGCATGCCGCTCATCTACGAGCTCGACGAGTCGTTCGTGCCGGTCTCGCGCGGGGGTCGCTACCTCGACCCGGAGGCGGCCCGGGCTGCCGCGGAGGCCGTGGCCAAGCAAGGCCGCTGACACTCACACCCGCCTGATCGAACGAATAGATTCCGGGGTCTCCTTGACCCCGATGTCGTCCTTTCGATCGGCCACGTGCATGTCGTATGCCGCTGAGCTGGCTCATCGACGAAACCCGGCCACCGTGGGTGGCGCGGTTCCGCGCTGTCCGAGCCCAGCGGCATACGACCCCTGTCCCAAGACCAATCGAAAGGACACCTTCGGAGCCCCCTGCACCCCGAAGCCGTTCTCTCGACTGAAGTCAGCTGTTGCGCTCGATCTCCGCGATGATGTCGGCGTCCTCGGCCTCTTCGTGGTCGTAGCTGACCTCGGCGTCGTACTCACCCGTGACCAGGTAGATGACACGTCGGGCCACTGACACGGCGTGGTCGGCGAACCGCTCGTAATAGCGACCGATGAGAGCCAGGTCGAGCACGGTCGCCCGCGGCAGGGCGCGGTCCTCGTCGAGCAGAGCCGCGAACAGGTCGCTGTGCAGCTCGTCCATCGCGTCGTCGTCCTTGTCCAGCGTCGCCGCCGCATCGACGTCCTTGCTCGCGATGATCGAGCCGCACTTGGCCAC
>DASUQN010000239.1:0-5643 GCA_036280515.1 Intrasporangium sp.
GATGACATCGCGACCGTCAAGGCGCGCTCCTCTCTCGAGGACGTGGTCCGGGAGCACGTCACACTCCGCCCCGCCGGCCCCGGCGCCCTGAAGGGCCTCTGTCCCTTTCACGACGAGAAGACTCCGTCGTTCAACATCCGCCCGGGCGTCGGGGCGTGGTACTGCTTCGGCTGCGGCGAGGGCGGTGACCTCATCTCGTTCGTCCAGAAGGTCGACCACCTCACCTTCGCCGAGGCCGTGGAGCGGCTGGCGCAGCGACTCGGCATGGAGCTGCGTTACGAGGACGGCGGGTCCCGGTCCCGCGACGAGGGGCTCGGCCGCCGATCCCGGTTGCTCGAGGCGCACCGGGTCGCGGAGGAGTTCTACACCGAGCGGCTGCTCGCCGACAAGCTCGCCAGACAGGCACGTGACTTCCTCCGGGGCCGCGACTTCAACAGCTCGCACGTGAAGCACTTCGGGTTGGGCTTCGCGCCGCGCGGCGGAGAGGATCTCGTCGTCCACCTGCGCGCCAAGGGCTTCACCGACGAGGAGCTCGTCATCGGCGGGCTCGCTGGACGGGGGTCGCGCGGCCTATACGACCGCTTCCGCAGCCGCCTCCTCTGGCCGATCCGCGACATCACCGGCACCACGATCGGCTTCGGTGCCCGTCGCATCTTCGACGACGACCGGATCGAGGCCAAATACCTGAACACCTCGGAGACGCCGATCTACAAGAAGTCGACGGTCCTCTACGGGCTCGACCTCGCCAAGAAGCGCATTGCCCAGGACCGACAGGCCGTGGTCGTCGAGGGCTACACCGACGTCATGGCGTGCCACCTGGCGGGCGTGGAGACGGCGGTGGCGACGTGCGGCACGGCCTTCGGGGCCGAGCACATCAAGGTCCTGCGACGCATCATGCGCGACGAGGCCGACCTCGCCCCCGCCAAGGTGATCTTCACCTTCGACGGCGACGCGGCGGGCCAGAAGGCGGCCATGCGGGCCTTCGCCGACGACGCGAAGTGGACCTCTCAGTCGTTCGTCGCGGTCGAGAAGTCGGGGAAGGACCCGTGTGAGCTGCGCCAGGCGGGTGGCGACCCGGCGGTCCAGGCCCTGATCGAGGACGCCGTGCCCATGTTCGAGTTCGCCGTCCGCACGACGATCAAGCGTTTCGACCTCGCCACCGCGGAGGGTCGCGTCAGGGCGAGTCGGGCCGTGGCCCCCATCGTCGCCTCGATCCGCGACCGGTCCCTGCGTCCGGAGTACACCCGCGAGGTTGCCGGCATGCTCGGCGTCGAGGTGGAGCAGGTCGCGGCGGAGGTGGCCCGAGCCGGTCGCATCACACTCGACCGGAACGGGTTGCAGGGTCGGTTGGATGGGCGCTCCGCCCGTGGAGGGACCCGCGTCGTCGACGATGTGGCGGAGCCCACCCCGGGTGAGGCGGCACGCACGACGATGCCGGTCCCTGACCATCGAGACCCCGTCGTCCTGGCTGAGCGGCAGCTGCTCCAGGTGCTGCTCCAGTTCCCGACCGTGCTCCGGCCGGGCGCCATCGACCTGCTCTCCGCCGACGCCTTCACGGCGGAGGCCCACCGCGCGGTCTTCGACGGGATCAGGATCGCGAACAGCTCCGGTGACCGTGTCTCTCTCGGCACGTGGGTGTCGGCGGTGACTGAGGCCGCCCCGAGCACCGTCTCGGCGCTCGTCAGTGAGCTGGCGGTCGCGACCCTGCCGACGCGGATGGACCCGATGACGGGCCTGCCGACCGCGCGCTACGTCGAGGAGCTCTTCGACCGCGTCCGAACGGTCTCCCTCACCCGACGGGTGGCTGATGCGATGAGCGAGATGCGGCGGCTCGACCACGCTCAGGAGCCGGACCCCGAGCGGTCGCGTGCGCTGGCCACGCAGCTGCAGGAGCTGCAGCGGCAGCTGGCCCGCATCAAGGAAGGCATGTCCTGATGGGTCTGTTCGACCGCCGCCGCAGGGCGGACCTGCCCACTGAGATCCGACAGGCGGTGCCGCTGCGATCGGGGGACCGCGTCATCGCCTGGGCCAAGGACGAGCAGTCAGGCGGCCACGTCGTCGCGTCAACACACCAGCTCGCCTTCGTCGGACCAGACGCGTCACTCGTCTGGCAGCGGCCCTGGCACGAGGCAGAGTCGGGCACGTGGCAGAGCGAGTCGGGCCTCCTCACCGTCATCTGGGTCGACCATCGCCGGCCGGCACAGTGGTTGATCCGGGAGCCCTCGATGCTCCAGCAGGCGCTGTGGGAGCGGATCCAGGCCAGTGTCGTGCTCAGCGACGAGTTCCGGACCGAGAACAGGCGAACCGTCCGGGTTGTCATCCGGCAGGACTTCGCCACCGGCGAGCTGCTGGATCAGGTCATCCCCGGTAAGGGGGCGGATCCCAACGAGCCCGCGGTCGCCGCCGAGGCAGCCCGCCGGCTCGAGCGGCTTCGCTCCGAGGTCGGCCTCTGAACCGGCACCACGGGCGCCTCTGAGCCGGCTCTGGACACGGCTCCGGACAGTGCTCGGAGTGCTCAGCGGGCGATTTAGTCCCCGGTGAGCTCCTTTGCTATGGTTGCCCGGCAGCGATCCCCTGTAGCTCAACTGGCAGAGCAGCCGGCTGTTAACCGGCAGGTTGTTGGTTCGAGTCCAACCGGGGGAGCCCAGCATGACGGAGGGCGGCATCCACACGGATGCCGCCCTTCGTCATGCCAGCCTCCCGTCTGCGGGCGGCGCGGCGTCAGCGATCGCGCAGGGCGCGCTCGTCGGCCTCGTGCAGCTGCTCGTCGATGAGCGTCGTGTCGATCTCGCCCACTGCACCCGGTCCTGCGATACCGCGCTGGATGGTGACACGCCCGCGCTCGCGCAGCCGTCGCTCGACATACGCCGCGAGCCGGGTGAGGGTGTAGTTGATGACGATGAAGATGGCCGCGATGACGATGATCGACGGCACGATGTTGCCCTTGTACGAGCCGATCGACTTGTACTGGTTGAGCAGCTCGTCGTAGGTGATGATCGAGCCCAGCGCCGTGTCCTTGATGACGACGACGAGCTGGCTGACCAGGGCCGGCAGCATCGCCGTGATCCCCTGCGGGATCTGGATGATCCGAAGCGTCTGTCCTCGCGTCAACCCGATGGACAGGCCCGCCTCGGACTGCCCCTTCGGCAGGCTCCCGACACCCGAGCGGATGAGCTCGGCGACGACGGACCCGTTGTAGAGAGTCAGTCCGGTGACGACCGCGGCGAGGGGGACGAGGTCGAAGTCGAAGGTGCGGTTGAACGCGTAGAACCAGAAGGCCGCGATCATCATGACGAGGACCGGGACGGACCGGAAGAACTCGACGACGATCGAGCTCACCCATCGGATCGGTCCGTTGTGCGACAGCCGTCCGATGCCGAAGACGACCCCGAAGATCGCGGCCAGCACGACGGAGATGGCCGCCGCCTTGAGCGTGTTGACCAGGCCGGGGATGAGATAGTTGCCCCAGATCTCGGCCGTGAGGAAGGGTGTCCATTTCTCGGGCGCGAGGTTGCCGTTCTCGCCGAGCTTCCACAGCGCGAAGGCCACGAAGGCCGCAATGGCAAGCGATCCGACGATGGCCATGACGCGGTGGCGGGCGCGAGCCCTGGGCCCCGGGGCGTCGAAGAGGACGGACGTGCTCATCGCTTCACCACCAGTCGGTTGGACAGGTAGGTGGTGAGGATTCCGACGGGCAGCGTCAGGATGACGAACCCGATCGCGACGACGAGGAAGATCGGCACGAGCAGGTCGGACCGGAACTCGATCATCTCGCTCATCAGGCCGGCGATCTCGGAGACCCCGATTGCGGTGGCGACGGTGGTGTTCTTCGTCAGGGCGATGAGGGTGTTGCCGAGCGGCGTGATGGCACCACGGAAGCCCTGCGGCAGGACGACGTCCCGCAGGCTCTGCGAGAAGGTGAGGCCGATCGACCGGGCCGCCTCCGCCTGGCCGAGGGGGACGGTGTTGACGCCCGACCGGATGGACTCGCAGACGAACGCCGCGTGGTAGACGGACAGCGCGATGACCGCCCAGATGATGTTGTTCCGGGCGAGGTCGTCGCTGAAGTTGAAGCCGAGGTTGACCGCCATGACGATGTTCGAGGCGATGATGATCAGCGTCAGCGGGGTGTTGCGCACGGTGTTGACATAGAACGACCCCGTCCGCTGGAACACGGCCACGGGCGCCAGCCGCAGGATCGCCACGACCGTGCCGATGATGAGCGAGCCGACGGCAGCGGTGACGGTGAGCAGGATCGTCATTCCGAACGCCGCGAAGATGTTGTACTCCGCGAAGAGTTCACCCATGTGCAGTCCTCCTCGGACGACCAGAGTGTGATTCCGGACGTGGCTGGGGCCCGGCCAGAGCGGGAGGTATGCCGCTGAGCTCGCTCAGCTCAGCGGCATACCTCTGCATGTGGCTGGGTGGTCAGGCGGACTGGCAGGTGGGCGTCGGCGGGTTGCCCTCACCGGGCGTGTAGTTCGCCGGCCCGAGGTTCTTGTCGACCGACTTCTGCCACTCGCCGGAGTCGATGAACTTCTTCACGACGTCCACGACCTGGTTGCAGAACTCGGTGTCGCCCTTCTGCACGCCGACGCCATAGTTCTCAGTGGAGAACGTGTTGCCGACGACCTTGAGCTGGCCCTTGTTGGCCTCCTGCGCTGCGTAGCCCGCGAGGATCGTGTCGTCCGTCGTCAGGGCGTCGATGGCGCCGGACTTGAGGGCGTCGACGCACAGGCTGTAGGTGTTGTACTCCTGCAGGTTGACGCCGGGGACCTCCTTCTGGACGTTGACCGCGGAGGTCGATCCCTTGACGGAGCAGAGCTTCTTGCCGTCGAGGGTGTCGGGCCCAGTGATCGTCGTGTCGTCGGCGCGGACGAGCAGGTCCTGGCCGGCGACGAAGTACGGACCGACGAAGGAGACGTCGGCCTTGCGCTTGTCGGTGATCGAGTACGTCCCGACGATGTACTTGACCTGACCGGTCTTCAGTAGCGTCTCGCGCTGTGCCGACACCGCCTCGACGAACTCGACCTCGAGGTTCAGCTCCTGGGCGATGTAGTTGGCGAGGTCGACGTCGAAGCCCGAGTAGGTGGCGCCGGTCTTGAGGCCGAGGCCCGGCTGGTCGAACTTGATCCCGACCTTGACGGTCTCGCCGCCGCCGTCGGTGGCGCCGGCTCCGCCATTGCCGCCGTCGTCGCTCCCGCACGCTGCGAGGCCGAGAGCAGCGACCGCGGCGATGGCAACCGCGCTGGTGCGCCTGAGCTTCATGAGTTGTCCCTCCTGGTTGGTTCGGTCCGGAGGTCACCGGAGCCGTGTAGGAATGGTGTGCTAGTGGGTGAGGATCTTGCTGAGGAAGTCCTGGGCCCGTGCGGACTTCGCGTTGGTGAAGAACTGCTCGGGCGTGTCCTGCTCGACGATCTCGCCCTCGTCCATGAAGACGACCCGATCGGCCGCACGGCGGGCGAACCCCATCTCGTGGGTCACGACGATCATCGTCATGCCCGATTTGGCGAGGCTCGTCATGACGTCGAGGACCTCGTTGATCATCTCCGGGTCGAGTGCCGAGGTCGGCTCGTCGAAGAGCATGACCTTGGGGTTCATGGCGAGGGATCTCGCGATGGCGACGCGCTGCTGCTGCCCGCC
>DASUQN010000240.1:0-2684 GCA_036280515.1 Intrasporangium sp.
ACAAGCCGGAGAAGGACGACGTCCTTGCCGGCATGACCGCGGTCGTGACGGTGCGGCTCGCGGAGCCGCAGTTCGAGGGGCAGACCAAGGAGGTCCTTGGCACCAACGCGGTCCGGGCCATCGTCGCCCGCGTTGTCGAGACCGAGCTGACCGCGCGCCTGACATCGACCAAGCGGGGCGACAAGGCACAGTCGGCGCTGCTGCTCGAGAAGGTCGTCTCCGAGATGAAGTCGCGCATCAGCGCCCGGCTGCACAAGGAGACGCAGCGTCGCAAGAACGCCCTCGAGAGCTCGACGCTGCCGACCAAGCTCCGGGACTGCCGCACGACCGACGTCGACCGCTCCGAGCTGTTCATCGTCGAAGGCGACTCCGCCATGGGGACGGCCAAGGAGGCTCGCAGCTCCGAGTTCCAGGCGCTGCTGCCGATCCGCGGCAAGATCCTCAACGTCCAGAAGGCATCCGTCTCCGACATGCTCAAGAACGCCGAGTGCGCCTCGATCATCCAGGTCATCGGGGCCGGTTCAGGGCGCAGCTTCGACCTCGACTCCGCCCGCTACGGCAAGGTCATCATCATGACCGACGCGGACGTCGACGGCGCCCACATCCGCACCCTGCTGCTGACGCTCTTCTTCCGCTACATGCGCCCACTCGTCGAGGCGGGACGGGTCTACGCGGCCATGCCGCCCCTGCACCGGATCGAGGTCATGAACGCAGGCGCCAAGAAGAACGAGTACATCTACACGTACAACGAGCTCGAGATGCGTCGCGCCGTGGCCCGGTTGGAGAAGGGCGGCAAGAAGATCAAGCAGCCGATGCAGCGCTACAAGGGCCTGGGCGAGATGAACGCGGACCAGCTGGCCGACACGACGATGGATCCGCGTCATCGCACGCTCCGTCGCGTCACCATGCGTGACCTCGAGGCTGCCGAGCGGACCTTCGAGCTGCTCATGGGCAACGAAGTGGCCCCCCGGAAGGAGTTCATCATCGAGTCCGCCGCCGAGGTCGACCGGGAGCGCATCGACGCCTGAGGTCCCCCGGGGCCCGGGTCCTGGCCGTTGCCATCCACGGCAGAGCTGTCCACAGGGTGGCGAACTGCGCGCGGTGTGACTTCAGCCGTGCCTACGATGACGGTGCATGGGAGTGAGCCGTATGACGCCGAGCGACGTCGGATAGGGAGAGGGGCGGGAAGCAGTTCACGCCTCGGTAGGTCTCGGTGGGCCTGGGTAGGCCTTGGTTGGGCGTTGGTTGGTGATCGAGAAGGGGACCATGGTGGAGGATCACGGGAGCACGGATCAGGCGCGCCGCCCACCACGTGTGGCGGCCCCGCCTGGCGCGCCGCATCCTGCCCCCGGCTCGATGCCCAGTCAGAACAACTCCACCGGCAACCATCGGGCGGGATTCGGCACAGCCGCAGGGCCCGCACCCATGCGCTACCTCGAGCCGGCTGAGCTGGAGTGGGCGTCGGCCGCCATCGGCAGGATCTCGGCGGCGTTCACCGCCAGGGTGGTCGGGCAGTCCCGGCTGCAGGAGACCCTGGTGATCGCCCTGCTGACCGGTGGCCACGTGCTCCTCGAGAGCGTCCCGGGGCTGGCGAAGACCACGGCGGCCCAGACGATCTCCCACGCGGTCGGCGGCACCTTCCACCGCATCCAGTGCACGCCGGACCTGCTGCCCAGCGACATCGTCGGCACGCAGGTGTACAACCAGCAGACGGGAGCCTTCCAGACGCAGCTCGGGCCGGTCCACGCCAACTTCGTGCTGCTCGACGAGATCAACCGGAGCAGCGCCAAGACCCAGTCGGCCATGCTCGAGGCGATGCAGGAGCGGCAGACGTCGATCGGCGACCACACCTACCCGCTGCCCGACCCCTTCCTCGTGCTCGCCACGCAGAACCCCATCGAGCAGGAGGGCACCTATCCGCTGCCCGAGGCTCAGATGGACCGCTTCATGCTCAAGGACGTCCTCGACTACCCGTCACCTGCGGAGGAGGCCGAGGTCCTGCGCCGGATCGACTCCGGCATCTTCACTCATCACTCCGAGCCGGTCG
Organism: Intrasporangium sp.; assembly: GCA_036280515.1. Lineage (GTDB taxonomy): Bacteria > Actinomycetota > Actinomycetes > Actinomycetales > Dermatophilaceae > Intrasporangium. The sequence goes on from DASUQN010000240.1 coordinate 2,048, forward strand.
TGGGCATCGCCGACGTCAAGCGCCTCCAGGGCCTGGTCGGGCGGGTCTACGTCGATCCGGCGATCGTGAACTACATCGTCGGCATCGGCTATGTCACGCGGCACCCCTCCGACTACATCGACCCGGACCTGGCGTCCTACGTCCAGTTCGGGGCCAGCCCCCGGGCGAGCATCGCGTTCGCCAGCGCAGCCCGAGCGCGGGCGCTCATCGACGGGCGCAACCACGTCGTCCCCGACGACGTCAAGGCGCTCGTGCACCGGGTCCTCAGGCACCGAGTCATCCTGGGTTTCGAAGCGGTCGCCGACGACCTGCCTGTCGAGCGCGTCATCGACGCCATGGTGGGCGGGATCCGCACGCCCTGACGGGGCGGGGCACGTCATGGCCACGATGCTGCTGACGCGGGTGAAGAGCAAGCTCTTCGTGCACTCGCGGCGCCGCTCGCGCAACCTGCTCGAGGGGGAGTTCGCGTCGGTCTTCCACGGCCGGAGCCTCGACTACGACGACCTGCGCGACTACGTGCCGGGAGACGAGGTGCGCGACATCGACTGGAAGGCGACGGCCCGGCACACCTCACCCCTCGTGCGCCGCTACGTGGCGACCCGCAAGCAGAACCTCATGCTCGTCATCGACACGGGCC